>JAJDCT010000492.1 GCA_029260695.1 Phycisphaeraceae bacterium | reverse complement strand
TCGTCGAGCTTGTAGTAACCCTTCATCAGGTTGGGGCCTGTGAGGATGATTTCGCCCTCCTGGTTGGGGCCCAAGGGGGTGTCGTCTGTATCGACGATGAAGTTCCCGACGCCGGGGAGTGCCGGGCCGACGGAGTGGCGTTTGTGTTTGTCGATTGTGCACCAGTTGGTGCAGGGCGAAGTCTCGGTCAGGCCGTAGCCTTCGAGAAGTTTGAGGTTGAAGCGTTCCTGGTAGGCCTCGTAGGTCGCGTCGGGCAGCGGCTCGGCACCGGAGACCGCCAGGCGGATCGACTTGAACGTATCGGGCCCGGCGTTCTTGACCGACAACAGCGCACCATACATCGAAGGCACGGCGATGAAGATATCCGGGCGGTGCTTCTCGATCAGCGAGGTGATCTTGCGCGGGACGAAGCGTGCGGTGTAGACGACTTTAGCGCCGACAAGCAGCGGCATGAGCGTCAGCACGGTGAGCCCGAAGCTGTGGAACTGCGGCAGCACGCCCAGGAACGTCTCAGCCTGTGTGATGTTGGCGTGTTCGATGGCGGCGGCGACGTTGCTGTGGAGGTTGCCGTGGGTGAGCATGACGCCCTTGGGTCGGCCGGACGTGCCGGAGGTGTACAGCAGCACCGCCAACTCATCGTCTTTAGGATTCGGTGGCCAGCGTAGCGGCGGCAGTCCGGTGAACTTGACCTTCTCTAATTCGACCAGGCCGATGCCGTCTGGGATTTTTTCTGCCCCGCCGATGAATTCGAGCATCTGGCTGGAGGTGATGATCGTGTCGATGTCGCTGTCACCGATGACGTACTTCAGCTCGTCTTCAGAGAGCAGGTAGTTCAACGGCACCGGCACCCGCCCGGCCAGCCAGGCACCAAGCACGGCGATCGGGAACGCTCCGCTGGTGGGGAGCATGACCCCGACGTGACGTGCGGCGGTGGCCCGTTTGATCTCCGCGGCGACAAAAAGAGCCCCGCCCAACAGCTTGCCGTAGGTATAGGTGCTGCGGTCATCGATGACCGCCACACGCCGGGGGTGTCTTAACGCTTGTAAGAGGATCGGCCGCAGCAGACTCATAGATGACGCCTCATGTGATAGACCGGACCGTTGCGCTTAAACTATATCAGGCCGGGATCGGTTGGTCCGGTGGGAGGTCGGGTAGAGCCCGGGAGGGGGTACGTCGGTGAGTCACACGAGCCAGATCAGGGGAATACGACCATGAACCAAGCCACAATCCACCGCAAACTGTCCCTGGTCTTCCTGGCCGTGTTGGGGGTGCTGCTTCCGGGCTGCAACATGGACCGGGGGCCAACGCCGACTGAACTGGCCCAGGCCCACTACCAGCGGGGCGACTACGCCCGGGCTCAGACGACGGCCGCCCATGCGGCGGCAACCGCCGGGGGCGTCCAGCGTGACCTGGCCCACTACATGGCGGGGATGTCCGCGTATCGGCTGAATAACTTTGCCACGGCCGAGCGATACCTGCGTGTCGCCGCCACCAGCCGGGACGAGTCGATGTCGGCGGACGCGCGTTCGACCCTCGGGCTGATCTACTCCGGCCAGGGCCGCTACGCTGAGGCCGCTGATGCGCTGCTGCGGAGTGCCAACCTGCAAACCGGCGAGGACCGGGCGCAGGCTTATTTCTACGCCGGGATCGCTCAGCAGAAGCTCGGGCGTTGGCCCCAGGCGAGGACGAGTCTGCTACTTGCACGCCGATCGACACGGGACGCGGCATTAGGTCGGCAGATCGATCAGCACCTGGCGGTGACGGGGTACACGATCCAGGTGGGCGCATTCACCAGTCGCGCCAACGCCGACAAGGCAGCCCGTGGATACGCTTCGAAAGCCGCATCCGCCAGGGTCGGTTCCGTTCGTGTGACCCCCGCAGTTCAGAGCGGTGGCCGGCCAGTCAATCTGGTTCAGATCGGCCGATTCGCGACATTCAACGCAGCGAACACGGCGCGCAGCCGATTGGGCGACCCCGGTGCCGTGATCGTCCCGCTTCAGCGTTGAGTTCTTGGTTACGTTAGTTGTACGAGCAACGGAAGATGAGCTGGTCGGTTACGACGCGCGCCAGTTCACCGAGTTGGCGTTTCTGGTCGTCGTCGAGGTCGGCGAACTCCATGCCGTAGATGTGCTTTCGGAACCCGGCGCGTTCGATCCAGACCACCCGTGCGGTGAGGGTGATAGCGGGCTCGCCGGCGTCGGGGTGGACACTGATCTGTAGCTCGTCCCCGACATCCATGATGGGCCGGCCCCGGCGCTGGACCCTCATGCCCGAGGCTGAGAGATCGGTGACCTGCCCGACACAACATGCGGTCTCTTCACAACGCAGCCTGCCGTGCCGTCGGCGTTCGCCTTCTGCCAGGTCGTCCATGATCAGCTTGGGGTTGCGCGAATGCCTCATACGCAGGACATCGGCAAGCCCACCCCCGATCTAGGTCCCAATCAGGGATGCCGAGGCACACCGGTGACAAAACCTGCCTGTTATAACGGTCGGGTAACTCGCCTTGCCCGATAACATGAAACACAGGCAGGTCCGCCACTATTCTGGGATCTTCAGATCGAGGTTTGTGTTGACGTAGCCTCTCAGGCGCTGCTTAACCTCGGCTCACAAATCGCCACGATCTATGGAGCACGGCATCGATGCCAGACACGCGCACCACCCGCAGTTATTTGGGTTGGGCAGACTCATCCTGCATGAGCCGCCGCCTGATGCGGTCGATCCCGCGCAGCACGTCGTCGGCGGTCTGGAACGGCACGTCACCCTGGTCTTTGGGTCGGAGCACCGCCCCGGTCAGCGACGAGATCGCCTGGGCCTGGACACTGTCGGGGTCGTAGTCAACCAGGTGCGCGAACTGAGGATTGTGTGCGGGCTTGTTGATCTGTAGCGCGAGGTAAAACGTATCGATCGCCGGGTCGGCCTTCTGGTGGACGCAGGTAAACGAGCGGTTGGTGACCTGGCCCTTGTCGAGCATCCGCCCGAGCATCCGCTGGATCTTGCTGGTCTTCATCATCTCACCAAACAGGCTGGTGAGCATCGGGCTTTGGCTGAGGTCTTCGCCGATCCGTGCCGCCGATCCGAAGTCGACGAACCCGACGCCGCGTGGTGTCAGCACGAAGTTATCCAGCCGAAGGTCCAGGTGCATCACTTTCGCGCTGTTGTGTAATACCGCCAGAAGCTGGGCGCTTTGACGTGCAAACTCGATCTGTGTCAATCTCGGTCCACCCGTACGCAACCAACTCATCGCCAGGCGGCGGACAAAACCGTTGGCGTCCTTTTGCACACCCAAAGCTGTGGGGACGTGATGGCAGTACGGCTCGGGCAACTCGGTCTGCAGGATCTTCAAGATCGCCGCTTCACGCGTCAGGAAAGTCGGGAAGACGTTGTCGACCAATTTGCGTGTGCGTGCCTGGATGTCACCGTCGCTTGCTTCGGGGCACCGTGCTCGTAGCCGGTATTCTACGTCGGCGTAGGTGGGCACTTCCTTGCAGACGATGTAGCCGTGTTCGGCATCGTGCTGCGGCATCAACTCGACCTTGTAGGTGAATCGCTCCGTGACTTGCCCAGGCTGGATGAGGCTGACCTTGCGGGCGGCGAAGTAGTGTACGCGTGTCGAGAACCCCGGCAGCCGTAAACCAAGCCGACCGATCCGCACGCGTGCCGTGGGGGTTTCGAGGATAAACCCACGCTTGCTGTCGTAATCCTGTGCGATCCGTCTGACCCGGTTCGCATCCCGGTCGGCGTAAATAAATAAACCACCCCACAGCAGGCGGTCGAACACCTCATCGGGGAGTTTGGGGTCCTGGCCGCAAGCGAATAGAAAATCAACCGGCGGACCATCTTGTACCGCGGCGCTACGGGCTGACAGGAAGCCCTCTATCTTCGATAGGTACACACGTCGAACCACCGCGTCTATCAACCGATCGCCGAACCCTTGAATCTCGGATGCGCGGCGTAAACCGTCCGCGGTCCCGGCACGGCCACCACCGGACACGGGAGTACCCGTGACAGACCCGCCGCCAGTCATTTGCTCTGAAGTCAATATCCGCATCGAAGCCTCGT
>JAJDCT010000491.1 GCA_029260695.1 Phycisphaeraceae bacterium | reverse complement strand
CAACATAAGCAGCAGTGTCTTCTTGAACATGGTGATGTCTCCGTCAAGGCTGGCCTTGTGGGCCGAGCGCGGGTGTGTGGGTGTCAGTGCTGCACTGCCCACGTCGGGCAACCCCTGCTATGCATAGACGGACATCTTTATCGGACAGACCGGCCTACGGGCTCAATTATCTCTGTGGCCCCGGTCTATGCCCGGGCGGCATCGACCGCCGAAACAAAGGCGCGGGTGTGTTCTGTGAGGGCGTCCCAGTCCTGAGCTTCCACCAGATCGGTGCGGATCAGGCTGGTCCCCACCCCAAGGGCTACGGCACCGGCGGCGAACCAGTCGCCGATGGAATCCAGCCGGACGCCCCCGGTCGGCATCAGCTTGACATGTGGCAGCGGCGCGAGCACCTCACGCAGATACGCAGCACCACCAAGACGGTGGGCCGGGAATACCTTGACGATGTCGGCCCCTGCTTCCCAAGCGGTCAGGATCTCCGTAGGGGTCAGCGCCCCTGGGAGACAGGGCAGGCCTAAAGCGTGGCTGGCCTCCAAGACCTCGGGCTTGAAGGTCGGGCTGACTATAAACCTGGCCCCGGCGTCGGCTGACCGGCGTACCGAGTCGGCGTCCGGCACGCTGCCGGTCCCGATCAAGACCCGGTCCGCCATCTCTTGTGCGATTTGACTGACCACCGCCAAGGCACCGGGGGTGGTCAGCGGGACCTCGGCAACCCGCAGCCCACCCTCGGCCATCGCCTGGCAGGCCCGGAGCAGGCCCCGGTCGCTGTCGGCGCGCAGGATCGCCACCACCCCGGCTGACTCGATCAACCCTGTTAATCCGCTCCGTGCTGTGTCATTCATCGCAAACTCCCAAGGCTTACAGCCTACCGGGGTGATTTGAATAATCCACCTACGATCCACGGAGAGACCCACAGTTCGGTCATCCCTGGGGTTTGGGGGTTATTTTTAGAGGCCACTTCCTGATAAGCAGGGCAGGCAAAAAGAAACCCATATGCAAGGCACATGGGCTTCAAAGGAATCAATATGTCACGCTACTGGACCGCCTCAACCGGGCCCCGTTTGAAGCAGGGCTAGGCTTTGGCTTCGAAGATCGACTGGGTCCGCAGCACCATGCTAGCGCTACCAAGCAGGTGGTAACTCTGTAAGTGGAATTCATTTCTATACTTCTGGGTATCCAACACAGAGAGGCAGGCGGCGCCTTCCTTATCGGTGTAGCTGTGCGATAGCGAGCCGGTCTCACGGGCAAAGTCCTTCATCTCACGGAGGGTTGCACCGTAGAGGTTCTCGGTCAGTGCCTCGGTCTGGATGGTCGTGACGTAGCCGATCTTGCCATCGGGTTCGGGCTCGAACTCGAATTCCTTTTCACCCAGGCAAGGTAAGGCATGGACCAGGCCGACTTCCGGGAGGTGGTCGGCGTTCTCGATCACGGCTTCGGTCATGACCGCACCGCCAAAGGCAAAACGCACCACATGACTCGCCGGGGCAAGCCAGTTCTCGACCTCGTAGTCCCCATGACGGTCGATCCGCCGGGCCTGGAGGTCAAACAACTCCGGGTGCAGCGGACGGCTGTACGCCATCAGACGAAAAGATTGGATGCTGGAGGATTTATGGCTAACGCTCATCACCGGTCCCTGACTTTCTCGAGGGTTAATACAAGGGTTCAATCTAGTTTAGGAACAACAACGTACGGCGGGGGTGTGGGTGGGATTATAGCCCCCCAGGGGGGTCAAGAAAAGGGTTTTCTGACCGATTTGTGATGGTTTTTTTATGTCCCCATCAGGGTTTACAGCCGTTGAGCCCCAAAGGCCGATAATTTCGACGGCGAACCCGGCTGTGACCGGTTCCCTTGCTTCGTGATCGCCTGTGACAAAGCCATGGCCAAGCTCAACCAGATCTACAAGCACCTGCAGAGCCTAGGGGACACCTGCGTGGACCAGGCGATGGCTCAGGCCTTGCCCACCGCGGACCCCAATGCGCTGGGAATCATGGCCCTGATCCTCCTGAAACGCCGTCAAGCCCAGGGAACGATCGCTCTGGTCGAGCATTACCACCGCCTGCCGGAACCCGTCCGCCATACCCTGCTCCAACACGCCCCGGATCTGACCCGGGCGCTTCGGATCGCGATAGACAATAAAAAATCATCTGGCCCCGCCAACGCGGTCCATATCATCCGCCGATCCGCTTCTGTCAGGCAGGCCTACCTCATCGCCGACCAGCTCCGTCAGGGCCACGACGACCTCAAGGACGAGTCTGCACGCTGCCTGTTGGAGATGGCTGAGCGCACCACTGGAGGCCCAGACCAGGCCAGCGACAAGGCCTGGGACCCTATCGAAACAGCATTCGTACGGTCGGCGGTCCAGGAAGCGATCAAGTTCTATACCCAACACACCCGGCAGGACGTCCTGCGGGCCATGTTCTCGTTGCCGTTGCCTGCCATCACCGAGCTGCTGGGTTCGCTGGGAGCCACCGGGGCCCCGCTCATGCACCAGACCGGCGTGATGCTGACTCGGTCTGACACCCCTGCTGTCCGCCGGGCCCTGCTGCAAACGCTAGCCATTTCGGGATTGCACACCTTCGCCATAGACGGGCTTCGGCTCTCGGTCGACTCCGGGACATTCGGCCAGGCGTTACACAACTGGCACTTGCTGCTTTTAAAGCGGTACCGGACGCCACTTAAGCGGATCAAGAACACCGAGAGCTACACCCCAAGCCCGGATTTCTACAAAGATCCCGCTAACCCGAACCAAGCCAAGGGCCTGGCAACCTGGCTCACCGTGTTGCCGCAGGACCGCCCCAAGCAGATCCGCCTGCTGGCTGCGATCAACAGGGCGGCGGACCCGGCGACCCGGCTGGGGGCCCTGCGCAGACTCCTGGACCTGGCAGAGCAGGCGCCTCCCGATGCCGCAGTACACACCGCGATCGCTGGCTTCTGCACAGACCCATCGGAGCACATCGTCCGGGTGGCCCTGACGCACCTAAGCCGCTGCCACTACCCGGACACCGCCAGGGTTCTGGCTCAACTGGTCAACTCCCCGCATCCGCAGGTCCAGCGGATCGCCGGCAAGAGGCTCGTCCCCGTCGCGTTCTCCCGGCTGTGGGACAGTTGGCACCGGCTCAACCACACACAGCGCATCGGCGCCGGTCGAGCCTTGATCAAGATCGACCCGGGGTTCCACACCGCGCTGCAAGACAAACTCAATCTCCCGGACACCAAGCCCAAGCTCCGCGCCCTGTCGATCATCGGCGAGTTGAACCAGGGCCTGCTTCTTCAGGACACGATCCTTCGGCTGTGTAGAGACCGGGACCCCCACATCGTCTCCGCTGCGGTCAAGGCGCTTGGGACCGCGGAGCCCAAACGAGCCGCCCCGGCTATCGAGTCGGCACTCGAACACGAGGACGACCGGGTCCGCGCCAACGCTGTTGAGGCCCTGGCCCGGCTGGATTCGACCCGGCATCTGGACCAAATCGCCGACATGACCAGCGAACACGAGCCCAACCGCGCCCGGGCCAACGCGATCCAGGCCCTGATGAAGATGCGTGCCACCGACGCCCTGCACGCGCTGTCCCGGATGCTCGCGGACCCCCGCCCCCAACACCGGACCTCGGCGCTGTGGCTGGTCGAGTCCATGGGTATCGCCGAGGTCGCACGCGAAGTCGCGGAGATGTCTATCTCCGAGCCCGACCCGCAGGTCCGAGAGCGTGCAGAGCGCGTGATCCTGCAGGTCATCGACCAGATGTCTCAGCCACTGCCGATCCACAGCCTCTTGCCCGATGACCCCGACAGCAAAGACCCCAAACAGGAAGGGCACGCCGCCGCGGGCTGACGGGCAACACAAATACACCCTCCCATATGCCCCAACCGCCCCGCCGGTAACACCATGACCACCCCGCCGCTTCTGACATACCTAAGCACCCTGGCCCAAGCCCAGCCGGCCCAGCCTGTGATCGCTCGGCCGAGCATTGACGAGATCCAAAGCCACCTCTCCAGTGACGGGCTGATCCCCACCCATTGGATCTTGATCGCCGCCGGCGGACTCATCGTCCTGCTAAGCGGCCTGTCGGTCGCCCGTTGGTGGAAACACCGTCACGAGCACTCCCACCCGCTGTTGGTTTTTTCAACGACCGCCAGCCTCGTTGGGCTGCGATACCGCGACCAGTGGACGCTTGTGCTGCTCGCCTACAACCAATCGCTGGCGTCGCCCCTGACACTGATGCTGTCTCAGGACACCTTCGACCACCACGCCAAAGCCTATCTGGAGTCCCGCCGAAACTGGCGGCGAGAAACGGTCCGCAGACAGCTCAATGAAATCCGAACCACCCTGTTCGACGACCAGCCCGCGCACCTACCAACCCAACACGCCCCGGCCTGAACCCTATCTAGCGCAGTCTCAATCCAATGTAGTGGTTTTCATAGCTGCGGGGCGACGCCACGCAGGGCCCGCGGCGTGTCACGCCGCGGCTGGTAACAACTCTGGCTAGATTAGTTTGTCTCTCTCCACGCTACGCTTGGATTGGGATTGCTCTAATCCGATGGGGCAGACCTCTGCACAAGACAGACCTGGCTGCGGTAGAGCCTTTTTTATTCTGAGAGGCATTCACCAGCGATGTACCGGGCCAGCGCCTCGTGCAGGCGGAGGGTCACGGGCCCTGGTTGACCATTGCGTATGGGTTGGCCGTCGACGTGAGTGACGGCGGTGACGTGGATGGTCGTGCCGGTCAGGAGCACCTCGTCGCCGGTGAGAAGCTGGTCGGTATCGTAGACCTGTTCGCGGACGGTGATCCCCAGATCCCTGGCGAGGCCCAACACGATCTGCCGGGTCACGCCGTTGAGTATCCAGCGGTCTGCGGGGTGGGTCCAGAGTTCGCCGTCCCTGACGATCATGATGTTGGCGTTGGTGGCTTCGGTCACGGCGCCGTCTCGATGGAGGAACGCCGAGTCGCAGCCGGCTTTGTGCGCGGCGTTGGCGGCCAAGACGTTCGGCAGGAGCATCAGGGACTTGATCCAGCAGTTGCTCCATCGCTCGTCTGGGGTCAGCACCGCGGTCTGGGTCGGGACCCCGGATCCGGCATCCAATGGGTCCGAGTGGCTGGGGACGATCAGCACGGTCGGGGGCACGCCTTTGGGGAAGGTCGCATTACGCGGAGCCGGCCCCCGGGTGACCTGCCAGTAGATCTTGGCGTTCTGCAGGCTGTTCTTCTCTAGCAGGGCCTGGGCGGTCGCGGGGAGTTGGTCAAAGTCGTCCGGGGGCGCCAGACCGATCCGCGATAGGCTCTTGCGCATCCGTTCCAGGTGCAGCGGCGCGGCCAGGGGTCGGCCGGCGTAAAACCTAAGCACCTCGTATACGCCGTCGGCGAACAGCGTCCCCCGCTCATCGACACTCATGGTCGCTGCGCTCTTATGGATGAAGTCGCCATTCAGATAGATGATCGGGTCGGAATGGGGCATGGGGAGGATCGGGTTTCGGGGTTCGGGGTTCGGGTTTCGGGGTTCGGGGTTCGGGGGTTCCGAGGTGCGGGTGCCGGAATTCGTCGAGCGACGACCTTGTCTGCCGATACCCGACACCCCAACTCCCGGCAAGCCATTCTATGTATCGGCGATCCATCCGGGGAATGGTTGAATTGGCAGATTTTCAGCGCCCAGCCGGTGTTGCAGGCGGGAAGGCCCAACACTACACTCGCCGCTTTCACACAGGGCCCGGCTATGCGATTTGAATTGATCGACCGCGTGCTGGACCGGCAGGAGGACTCGCTGACCGGTATCAAGACCGTCACGGCCTCGGAGGAGTACCTGGCGGATCACTTCCCGGGCTTCCCCGTGCTACCCGGCGTGATGATGCTCGAAGCACTGGCCCAGGCCGCGAGGCTTTTTGTCGCGGGCCAGGAGAATCCGGCTACCAGACCGCTGGTCGTGACGCAGGTACGGAACGTGCGTTACGGTAATATGGTCCGTCCCGGACAGGCCCTGACAGTCCATGTCACCCTCCGTAAGCAAGACGACGAGGGCTACGACTTCCAAGGCACCGGCAAAGTGGACGAGCAAGTCGCCGTCCAAGGCAGGTTCCGCCTCGAGCCGTTAACTACGGCGTGACCCGATACCAATCCATCGGGCGATTGTATAGTTCGGAGATATCTACCATGACTTATGATGACGTGTTCGAGAAGGTTAGAGAAGTCCTCGAGGAGGCGCTGGGCGTCGACGAAGACGAAGTCACACCCCAAGCGACCCTCGGCGGGGACCTGGGAGCCGAGTCCATCGACTACCTGGACATCGTCTTCCGCTTGGAGAAAGCCTTCGGGATCAAGATAAGCCAGGCCGAGCTGATGGCCGACAACGTCCTCAGCGACCCGCAATACGTTCAGGACGGCCAGGTCACCGACCTTGGCATGTCCGAGCTGCGCAAGCAACTGCCCCACGCCGACCTCGACAAGTTCGACGCGTCACGCCAGGTCGACGAGTTCCCCAACATCTTCACCGTCGAGTCGATGGTGAAGTTCGTGCAAGGCAAGCTGTAGGGCAGGGTGCGGCGCCTGGGGTCTAGGGTCTGGTCAGAAAAGACTCGGATTCAAGGCCTTTTCCCGCTAGCCCCCGAACCCAAGACCCTAGACCCCATCCCCCCATGCGCTGGATCTGGATAGACCGCATCCTGGAGCTTGAGCGCGGCCGGCGCTGTGTGACGATCAAGAACGTCAGCGCCGCCGAGGATGTCCTGCACGACCATTTCCCCGCCGAGGGTAACCGCCCGGCGATGCCGGTGATGCCCAACACGCTGATCATCGAGGGGATGGCCCAGACCGCCGGGATCATGGTCGGTCACGCCGGGGATTTCAAAGAAAAGGTCATCCTCGCGAAGATCACCAAGGCCGTCTTCACCGACGCCGCACGCCCGGGCTACACCATCCGCCACACCGCCGAGATGGACAACTTTTCTAAGGCCGGCGCCTCGACCCACGGCAAGACCGAGCTGATCGACCCGAACACCGGCGAAACCAAACCGCTGGCCGAGATCACCCTGATGTTCAGCCACATCGACCACAACATGGCGGGCCTGGAGTTCCCCGAACACAACTTCGTGTTCACCGGCCAGCTCATGGAAATGCTCGAGGCGTCCGGCTTCAAGTCTGGCGAATAAACGCCGCCCACCCGGGCCAACGCAAGTATTTCTTTGTGGGTGTCGCGGGTCGCAGGGCCATCCACTTCCCTTTGACAACAGAAAACGGGCCCACGCTCTAAAAACGCGGGCCAAGGTGACGCGCCAGCACCGAATAAAACGCTCAAAAAAACATCGCAAGACAACGCAACTCCCCATACAATCAACCCATGGGAGTCGGCCGGGTCCACAGACTGCTTCGACTCATCACGGTCTTGCAACGTGATGAGCCAAACACCACCGGGGGGCTGCTGCGCGAATTGGGCGTGAGTCGGCGGACGTTTTTCCGC
Source organism: Phycisphaeraceae bacterium (assembly GCA_029260695.1). Taxonomy (GTDB): domain Bacteria; phylum Planctomycetota; class Phycisphaerae; order Phycisphaerales; family Phycisphaeraceae; genus JAJRRS01. The sequence continues at coordinate 3,386 of JAJDCT010000491.1, read as the reverse complement.
GATCTGAAACTGCTCCAGGAGGCCGGCGTCCCTTACCAACACGACCGGGCCCAGGGCTACCGGATCGACAGGAGCTTCTACCTCCCCCCGATCAACCTCACCGTGCCCGAGACGCTGGGCCTGATGCTGCTTGGCAAGTCCGCCTCGACCCAGCGAGGCAGACCCATGGTCGGCCCGGCACTCTCGGCGATCTACAAGCTCATCGCTACCACCCCCGATCCCATCCGCGAAGCCTGTGGCGAATTGATGGCCAATGTTTCGGTCGCCACCGACGCCGCACCCATTGGCGACCTGGAATCCCGCTACCACACCGTCCTGCAACGCTGCATCGACCAGGGACGCACCTGCCGGATCGTCTACCAGAGCCCGGTCGATGACGACGGCCTGCACGCCATGCTCTGCCCGTACCTGCTGCACTACGTCAACCGCGCCTGGTACGTCCTGGGCTACACCGATGTCCACGACGAGGTCCGCATGCTCAAACTCGTCCGCTTCATCGAGATCGAACCCACCGACGAAACGTTCGACCGCCCCGAGAACTACCGCATCGAAGACAAACTCGGCGCAGCCTGGCGGCTGATCCCCGAGGGCAAGGAACACAAGATCGTCCTGGAATTCACGAAGAAAGTCGCCACCAACGTCAGCGAGGTCCTCTGGCACAAGTCCCAACAACACCAGATCCTCGAAGACGGCCGATGCCGGATGACCTTCACCGTCGACGGCCTGGGCGAGATCGCCTGGTGGGTCTGCGGCTACGCCGACCAGGTCGTGGTGGTCAAACCCCCCGAGTTGCGCGACCGGGTTGAAAAGATGTTGCACTCGGCGATAAAGCAGTACGAAGCTAAGCCGCGCCCGAAAGTTATAACGTTGGGAAGAAAGACTAAATCGCAGACAGAAAAGCATCGGCCGGACAGATGAATCCCGCAAGATACAAAAAATACCCACAGATTACGTGAAATCTACGGGACGCCCCTTTTCATTCATAGGTCGAAAATAACCAATGATCTGTTCCTGTTGTCTTGTACATACTTGGATGTGATTCTTACTGGCAAAACCCGAATTGTCGTAAAGACGATCCCCCTCAAAGAAAGCCGCACGAACGCTGCCAAAGGGTTCTTGTTTAGCCCTCTTGCGTGTATCATGGAGCATACGTATCACAGCGCAATCCAATTTTCGACTAAACAGGTCTGTCCCGCCGCTGTTCTTCGGCATCTCCATGTCGAGCAAGCTGAAAGTCTCCGCCATGTCTGCATGGGCTCGCTTGACCATCTTGATATGTCGGCTATCTAAAAGGTTCAGACAATGCCTCAAATTGATTACTGCTCCGACTACTGCGGGTGTCTTAATTTTCTGGCCGGATGGGTGCGGACGCTTGGACATAGCGCGTGCAAAGTCGTAAGCCCGCTGAGCATTATGTTCCCAGAAATAGATTCCGTCACCTAGCCAATCGTAATCATTGCTGCTGGATTCAAGGGCCGCTTTCCCCGCAAATACATCCTCGGCTAGACCCTTGTCACAACCGTGATACCCAAGGATGAACGAGGGGATTGCCGTATCCACAATCAACGGTATCGCTTGGCGAGCGTGATACCGTTGGGTGCCGAATCGCACTTTTCGGCTAGACCAGCTTTAACAAGAAATGCACTGGCTTTCTTTGGATCTCCCAACTCCTTGCGTAGCTTGTGAGAGGCGACCATATATTGTCTCACCACCTTGGGCGTGGTCTGCGTTCTAGCCATTGTCTAATCCCTGTGTGACAAAATCACAATTTAAGTTATTTACAATTATCGCCTACCAATGTGCCCGTGTCCAGTGGAACCTCAGGTTCGGGTAGTGGGTCAGTCTGAATCAGCGGCCGACTTCTTGTAGGGGCCACGCTTGTTGTCTTCGGTCCCGATCAGGGCCTTTTCCTTGGCTTCGAGGATGCCGACCAATTCTGCCAGCGTCCAGACGTGATCCGATACCCTGGCTTCCATCGCGGGCGTGCAGCGGACGGTCTGGTGGACCCGACAGAGGTTGTAATAGGCAAAGTGCAGGCTGGTCATGGCCTCGTGGTTCGTCACCTTCTTAGAGAAAGCGTTGGTCAAGCGGGTGTAGCGCCGCATCCCCATCCGCATGGTCAGGTTCTGCCGCTCGACGTAGGACGTGCTGATATGCTTGGGATCGGGACATCCGAGCCGGGCATAGGGCTTGGCTCCGGTGCATTTTCCGGGGCTATAACGGGCGCTGGGGGACTTCTTCTTTAGGCGGGGATCGTCGCCGTACAGCTTCACCAACTGACCGTAATCAACGTAGGGGCCGAAATTGTCCATGACCGCGTCCAGATAGGACGCGAGGCCGTCAGTGGTCAACTGGATACGGCTGATGAGCCTGCCCGCCAGATCGTGCATGAAGTCAAAGGCCGATCCCCCATCACGCTCGCCGACCAGCCAAGTAATCGCCAGCTTGGTATCCGCATCCAAGGCAACCCACGTCCAGACATCGCCGTGGCCCGACTTACCCCGCTCAACGCTTTTCTGCTTGGCCCCGACAAAGGACCAGATTTCATCCGCCTGGACCCGCTCGGTTTTCAGGCCTCGGACATGCTCATCATGCCATTCCCGGCAGGCATCGCCCATATCCACCACCAGCTTGGCGACGGTGTTCTTGCTGAATCCCGTTATGCGAACCGTGGAGCGGATCGAGCAGCCTTCCACGAGGCAGGACACGATTTGGGCTCGCTGCTTAGTGGTCAGCTTTTTCATACTGACCATTATACTTGATCGGTCATGCTTTGTCAATGCCTTTGAATCATTATGGTCCGAGAAAATCAGCTCCTTTTTGTAAGTGCGCGTTGGCGCTTGAGTTAGCGCAAATCCATTATTGGACTATATTTACATCTTGACAGGGGTGCAACAAATGAGTACGATAGTACTGGATACTGAACATCCACCGTACGGGGTTATCGAATCGTGATTACTGCTGCATCTAACCAGGTTCCGTATGTCGGGATTTACACGCCCGAGCAAGCGGCGCGTTTAGCTAGATTGCGCGTTGATACTTTGCGTCGATGGATTGATGGTAATGCTACCGGCGAGGCGGCGTTACAAAGGATGATGCCGAAAAGCGAGTCGGGCGTAGTCAGCTTTGTGGATTTTGTGCAGGCAATGGCAATTCGCGCTATACGTAGAGAGAAGAAACTGAGTCTCCAAACAATACGTGCTGTTATTGATGCCGCTCGCGAACATGGAATCGAATACCCATTTGCGAGAATGCACCAGACTTTTCTTTTCAATGATTATGTCGCAATCAGTGTTGAGAATGGTGATTTAATCCAAATCACCGGAAAATGCAAAGAACAACACCTAATGAAACCAGTGGTCGAGCTGTACATGGAGGATTTGGGT
>JAJDCT010000490.1 GCA_029260695.1 Phycisphaeraceae bacterium | reverse complement strand
CAGTTGTGAGTCACGTCGGATGGCTGTGAGCAGGGTTGCCTGGGCCTGGTCGTCTTCGTTTAGCTTGACCTGCAGGTTTGCCAGGTACACCGCGTGCTCGCCTTTGCCCGGCTCGATGCTGCGGGCCTGCTCGTAGTGGTGCCGGGCGTCGTCGTACTTCTCGAGTTTCATAGCGAGGTTACCCGCCAGCCGGTGTGTATTTGCCTGCCGGGGTTCGAGTTCCAGTGACGCCTGGAACGCTAAGAGCGCTTCAACCGATTGGCCGGCGTACATCAGCACCTGCCCGTGAAGGGTGTGCGCTTCGGCGGGGACTGATTCCTGTGCGATTAGTTTGCCCAGCCGATCGATCACGGGTTGTATGTCGCGTTGGTTTTCTATCACCTGGTCAAAGAGATCGCCTATTTCAGCCAGCTCTTGGATCAGGGCGTCGGCATCGGTAGGGACGGGTACCGTGACTTTGGGGTCTGCCTGACCAGGCCCGCCGCGACCCGGGCCCCAGAGGGCTAACGCACCCAAAACCGCCAACACGACTATCACGAGGATCAGCCAGGGCGCTGTGCTCCCGGTTGTACGCCGACCGCGCGCGGTATGCGGGGCTGGTGTCTTCGGAACGGGGGCTAAGTAGGGTTGTATGAAGCTGCTCATCCCTCAAAGCGTACCGCAACCCTCACCGGCCGCAATCCGATGGAGCAGACAGGGCAAGCCATGCGATTCATGTGGTAGAAAACTACCGCTGTATCGGGGACGCCCTGTGTGGGGCAACCCTAAGACGGTCTACGATTCAGCCGACGCCGATGAGCGGGCCGACTGCTCCGGCGGCCTGACCTCGCCTGGGACGATGTACCAAATCGTGCCCTCGGGCACCTCCCGTATCGAGGCGACGGGGGTATGCTCAAGATGGCTGGCCGGCCCGGGCGTGGGCTGGGGCGGTACTACGAACTAGATGTGACCTGTCGGGGCCAGGCGGATCCGCAGACCGGCTACTTCATCAATATCAAATTGATCGACCAAGCGGTCCACAGGCACGCCCTGCCTTGTATACAAAGGGCGCTGGTGGAATCGCAGGGATCGGACGGCGTGCCCATCGGAAAACTGATGCGCGGGATGCTTTGCGAACTGCAGCCGGCATTGCACGGGTCGGTCGTCTGTATCGTGCTGCGGCTGACCCCGATCTACCGAATCGCCTTGAGGAGCCACGACATGGACCACGTGCTGATCCGTCAGCGGTACGAGTTTTCCGCGGCCCACCGGCTGCATGTCCCCGACCTGAGCGCTCAGGAAAACCGCGAGGTGTTCGGCAAATGCAACAACCCCGCGGGGCATGGCCACAACTACCGCCTGGAAGTCGCTGTCCGCCTGCCGATCGATGCGGAAGGGCGCACCGCCGATGTCCAAGAGGTCGACGCACTGGTCAACCGCCACGCGATCGAACACCTGGACCACAAACACCTGAATACCGATGTCTCACAATTCGCCAGCCTCAACCCCTCGGTGGAGAACATCGTCAAGGTCATATGGGACATGCTCGTGGACCGGTTTAATGGATTGGGCCCTGGCGCGGCATTGGACGAACTGAGTGTGTGGGAAACCTCCAAGACCGTCTGCACCTATCGCGGGCCCGTTGCCGTATGACCGTATAGCTGGCCTACTAGTCCCAGTCGATTCAAAGGGTTACACTATTTGCTTATGCGTATTTTGTGGCTCGCACAATCCGCTGCACCCACCGCCGACCCACCCGGGCCCGAGGCGGGGCTGTTTAGCCTGCTGCTGATCGGCGCGCTGCTGGGGATCGGGCTGCTGGTCTTGATCGGGCTGATCGCGGCCTGGCGGAACTATATCCAACGGCAGCGCGAGTTGGAGATCGAGCACGAGGACCGCATGGCTGACCTGCCCAGACCCGACGCCTGGTCCACCGCCGCCCAACGGATTGATCCCCCCGAAGCAGAATCAGATGAGGCCCACATCGCGCCTGGCACCGACCCCCAGGAGCGTTTCGAAGAAGAAGATACCTTCGATACGCAAGACCCCGACGATGACGATGATGAATTCCCCTTTGATCTCGATGGCAACGAAGATGACGACGACGAAGGACCGCTGGGTCAGGCTTGAACACCTCGAGCCGAACGGCAATAACAAAAACCACCAGCCCTGTCGGATAGATGCACGGGATCCCTTGGGCGCATCCGGTGACTCTTGATTTAACCCATCTACTTTACCTAACCCGACGCAGCGTTCCGCACGGCGCACCGGCCGGTACCCACACACGACTCGCACTCGTCGGCCTTGCCGGCGACATGGCTTAAACAATGGTCGATCCGCGATTGGATCACACCGTGCATCATCGGGTGCAGCCCGATCGGGGCGGTCACCAGGTAATCGACCCCAGGGTGCTTCGCCGCCGCCGCCCGTGTCAGCTCGGGGATGTCTTCCTTCCAATGCTTGCCCGGCAGCAAGAAGTACGGGCACACCACCACCCGCTCCGCACCACGCTGGATGCACTTGTCGAACGCCGCCGCGATCGAGGGCTCGGCCATCTCCATGTGAGCCGGCTCAACGATCTGAAAATGCATCGCCTCCGCGAACTGCTCGACGAAGTGTTCGAGCATCTCGTTGGATTCCGTCCGCCGTGACCCGTGGTCCACGATCACGATGCCTGTGTGTTTGGTGTCAAAATCAATAGGAAGGGGATTCTCACTCATAGTGGCAGATGATAGACGGGAACCGCTGGCCTGTCTCGGTAGTCCGGCCGTTTCCCAGGCGAATATCACACTGAAACAACACCCTGCGTCTACGGTGGCCAGCACTTCTCTTAAGGGGTGGTGATGTTGTACCCGCACGTAGTGCAGTAGAAGGTCACCATACGCAGGGGGTTCCCAGGCAATGAAAACGGATGCCGTGGCCCGCATGATACACCGCCAGTTATTGCGCGCACGCCGCGTTGCAGGCCGTGTGAAAGACAGACCAGCTATCAAGATGCTGGCCGGGTTGCCTCAGTCCATCTGCTTGAGCCAGCGCAGAGCGCGCTGCGAGGCCTGGTTTTGAAGTCGGTAGACCCGCTTTTGCCCGGCCTTGCGCTGGCGGACCAGCCCCGCGTCACGAAGCACCGCCAGATGCCGGGACAGCGTCGGCATCGTGATCGTCGAACCCGCCAACTCAAGCAACTCGCCGACCGACCGTTCCCCATGTTTCAGTTGCACCAACACCTCTCGCCGTAGCGGGTGCGCCAACCCCCGAAACACGTCCGCCCGATCCGCATCCTTCAGGAATGGTCTGGTCATAGTAAGATACTATTTAGCCTAAATATTATCTTTAATCAAGACGCTGCCGGGTCAGGTGCGGGGGGTGGGGGATGGCGCGGCGATTCGGGGCAAGAGGTATAGGCCGGGCTGATTGCCGGGGCGGTCCAAGTGGCTTATAAAGTAGGGCTTTCGTCTATAAATCAAGCGGAGAATCGGGCTATGACGTTAAAGATCGCGGTGATCGGTGGGGACGGGGTTGGGCCGGAGGTCGTCCGGGAGGCGCTGCGTGTGATGGACGCGGTCGCCAAGCCCGAGGGGCTGACCTACACCACGACCGATCTGCCCTACGGCGGGGAGCACTACCTCAAGACCGGCGAGGTCATCACCGATGCACAGGTCCAGGAACTTAAGGCCTACGACGCGGTCATGCTCGGCGCGGTCGGCACGCCCGATGTTAAGCCCGGCGTCCTTGAAAAGGGCCTGCTGCTGAAGCTCCGCTTCGACCTGGACCAATACATCAACCTGCGCCCGGTGAAGCTGTACCCCGGCGTAGAGACGCCTTTGAAAGACAAGGGCCCCGACGACATCGACTTCGTCTGCGTCCGCGAGAACACCGAAGACCTCTACTGCGGTAACGGCGGGATCGCACGCAAGGGCACTGCCCAGGAAATCAGCACACAGGAAATGATCACGACACGGTTCGGCGTGGAACGCTGCGTGCGTTATGCCTTTGACCTGGCGCGGACGCGCAAGGCCAACGGGTACCCCGGGCAGCTGACGCTGGTGCATAAGACCAACGTGCTGACACACTGCGGGGACACCTGGTTCCGCACGTTCAACGAGGTCGGCGAGGCGGACTACAAAGACATCGAGCGGGTCTACCACCACGTGGATGCCTGCTGCATGTACATGGCCACCCGGCCGGAGATCTACGATGTGATCGTCGTGCCTAATATGTTCGGCGACATCATCACAGACCTGGGCGCCGCGATCGCAGGCGGCATGGGTGTCGCAGCCAGCGGCAACCTCAACCCCGACGGCACAGCCCCGAGCATGTTCGAACCGGTCCACGGCAGCGCCCCGGATATCGCTGGGCAAGACAAGGCCAACCCCATCGCGGCGATCGACTCGATCGGGCTGTTGTTGCGTGAGGTCGGCCGGATCAAGGGCGACGACGCGGCGCTTCGCTGCGGCGAGAAGATCGGCCAGGCGGTGCAGAAGGTCACGCCAAGCTTCGCAGGCAAACAGTTGGACCGGTCCGGCTATTCATGTACCGAGGTCGGGTCGATGGTGATTGAAGCACTCAGCGCCGCGGCGGTAGGGTGAGGCTTAGATCAGGGCGTGCTGGGGTTACGGCGCGTCCCCGTCTTGCCGATGTCATATCACCAGCGAGGCCGTGGTGGGGGCCCACTTCGTTCGCGGGTGGGGTGCCCAAGGCATACCATACCCCGTGACAATAACCCTACTGCGTCTTTCCCGGACCCGCTAAATGCTTCCGCGGCTCTCTCAAACCTTAAACGGCGTGCTGCTGCTGATCATGGCGGTGGTGGTGGGGTATGTCCTGATCACTTTTCCAGGGTACATACTCGACTACTACGAAAAGGCCGCAGCCCACTCAGCCCTGATCGCCTATCTCTACCTCGCGGCGGTGTCGCTTGGGGCGCTGATTATTGCTGCGGTGTTCATCAAGCTGTCACTGGGTCTGTGGCGCAGCACCCGCCGCAAGCGCAAGCGGGTTGAGCAGCAGACCCTCGATCCATCGCAGATGACCGATCGGCAGATCGAAGAGGCGATCGAAAGCCAGATCAACGAGGTGGCCCGGGTCACCGACGACCTGGACCAGGCCGGCGCCGATCGTAGTGAGTTGGACGCACAAGTCGCCACACTGGAGCACAAGCGCCAGAGCCAGACGCTTGAGATCATCGCATTCGGGACGATCTCCAGCGGCAAGAGTGCGTTGCTGAACGCGCTGTGTGGCCGGGAAGTATTCAAGACCAACGTCCGAGGCGGCACGACGACGACGCGAAACGAGGTCCCCTGGACCGGGGGCGACCGGGTGATGCTCGTGGACACGCCAGGCATCGGGGAGGTCGACAACGAGACCCACGCAAGGATCGCCAAGGAGTCGGCCCACAACGCCGACCTGGTGCTACTCGTACTCGA
>JAJDCT010000489.1 GCA_029260695.1 Phycisphaeraceae bacterium | reverse complement strand
GTAGGGTGATAGGAACTCGCTCTCGTTGAACAGGTATTCGAGGATCCGTTCGAGTCGGCCCCGGGTCGGGATCGCCAGCAGGTACTGGTCGTGCCCGTCGCCGTCGTTGTGGCTCATGCAACTGATCGTCCGTGCCAGGTCCGTGCGGTTTTCCATGAACCACTGCATCCGCTTCTTGAACCCCGGCAGCCGGTCGATGGTCTCGGCCTTGAGCACCTCGGCTGCGAATAGCGGGATCAGCCCCACCATCGAGCGCACCCGAAGCGGCGTGCTCTTGCCCGCGAGTTGTAGCTGGTCGTAATAGAACCCGTCTTCCTCGTCCCACAGGCCCTCGCCGCCTAAGTTGTTCATCGCGTCGGCGATGTGGATGAAGTGCTCGAAGAATTTGCTCGCCAGGTCCTCGTACTCCGGCTGCTCCTGCGCCAGCTCCAGCGCCATCGACAGCATCGTCCCGCAGTAAAACGCCATCCACGCCGTCCCGTCCGCCTGCTCCAGCGTGCCCCCGACCGGCAACGGCTTGGACCGGTCAAACACGCCGATGTTGTCAAGCCCAAGGAATCCGCCGGTAAACAGGTGCCGACCGTTGGCGTCTTTGCGGTTGACCCACCATGTGAAATTCAAAAGCAGCTTCTGGAACGCCCGCGCCAGGAAGTCCCGGTCACGGTGGCCGCGCTTCCCGGTCATCTTGTACACGCGCCAGCAGGCCCACGCATGCACCGGCGGGTTCACATCCGACAGCTCGAACTCATAGGCCGGGATCTGACCGTTAGGGTGCATGTACCATTCGCGCAGCATCAGCAGCAGCTGCTCTTTGGCGAATCCGGGGTCCAGCCTCGCGAAACTAATCGTGTGGAACGCCAGGTCCCAGGCCGCGTACCAGGGGTATTCCCACTTGTCCGGCATCGAGATGATGTCTCGGTTATATAGATGCGACCACTCCGCGTTCCGCCCGTCATTCCGCTCGCTTGGTGGTGCGGGCTGTGCCAGGTCGCCACGCAGCCAGTCGCGCACAACGTAGTAGTAGAACTGCTTGCTCCACAACAGACCCGCGTCCGCCTGACGGCTGATGCGCTTGTGCTCTGCGTCCATCCCCTTGGGGGTGCATGAATCGTAAAACGTGTCGGTCTCTGCGATCCGTTTGTTCAGGGTTTCCCCAAAAGCTTCGCCGAACGGCTCCGCCGGCGCTTCATCTAACGACGACAGACGCAGGTCCACGCTGACCGACTGACCCGCTGGCACGCTTAGCTTGTAGTGCGCCGCCGTCTTGGTGCCTGTTTTTTCAGGGTTGACCGCATCCGATTCGCCTTGGACGACGTAACGACCGAAGGCGTCCTTGACGTAGGGGACCTGGCTCTCCCCGTCGTACAGCCGGTCGTGATTCGTATCATTTTCTGTGAACAGCCAATCACTCATCGACCCATCACTAGCGCGGTCTGCATCGAACCGGAATCGGCCGAGTGTGCTGTGATCCGCCTCCACGCCTCGCCCGTCACTCCCTAGCTTCAGCGTTGGCCGTTGCCAGCAACCCTCGTCGCCGCAGCCCCACGACCAGGTGTTTCGAAACCACAGCGTCGGCAGCAGATGAAGCTCGGCATCCTCCGGACCCCGGTTGTGGATCGTTACCCGGATCAACATGTCATTAGGTGAGCTCTTGGCGTACTCCGCGAACACGTCGAAGTACCGTCCCCCGTCAAAGGCCCCCGTGTCCGCAAGCTCGAATTCGCCCTCGGCCTTACTACGCTTAGCGCTCTCTTCGACCAGACGGGCGTAGGGATATGCGCTCTGCGGGTACTTGTACAACGCCTTCAGGTAGCTGTGCGTCGGTGATGAGTCCAGGTAATAGTAGAGTTCCTTGACATCTTCGCCGTGGTTGCCCTGAGGCCCGGTGAGGCCGAATAACCGTTCCTTGAGGATCGGGTCCTTGCCGTTCCAAAGCGCCAGCGCGAAGCACAGCCGGCACTCCCTGTCACTGATCCCAAGCAACCCGTCTTCGCCCCAGCGGTAAGCTCTGGATCGTGCATGGTCGTGCGGGAAGTAATCCCACGCGTCCCCGCCCGGCGAATAATCCTCTCGGACGGTCCCCCACATACGCTCCGCCAGGTATGGCCCAAACCGTTTCCAGTTCTTCTGCCTCGCCACGTCCTCCGCTAATCGGATGCGCTCGGGGTTGTTTTTAGGCTTGGATGGGTCCACTATAAATCTATCGGCTATCGTGAGGTCGCTACGTTGACCCCGTGCGTCTGATAAGCAAGCTACGGCGTGCGGATCACCATCAACCGCAACTCGGTCATGGCCTGGATCGCGTAACGGATACCTTCTCGCCCAAGCCCGCTGGCTTTGACCCCGCCGTAGGGCATGTGGTCGACACGCCAGCTTGGGACGTCCCCGATGATGACCCCGCCGACTTCTAACTCATCCCAGGCCTTATGAGCTTTGTACAGATCGCGCGTGAAGACCCCGGCCTGGAGGCCGAACGGGCTGTCGTTAACGATGTGAAGCGCTTCGTCGAAGTCGCTGAATCTTTTTAGCACCGCGACCGGGCCGAACGCTTCACGGCACCATATCGCCCGGTCGCACGGCACGTTTTCCAGCACCATGGCCTGCAACATCGAGCCCTCTCGCTCTCCCCCGCACAACAGCGTGGCCCCGCCAGCCACCGCCTTGTCGACCCAGCCTTTCAGCCGCTTGGCCGCCTTCTCCGTAATCATCGGGCCGATGAACGTGCCATCGTCCTTGGGGTTCCCACCCTTGAGCGCCTCGGACGCATCCACAAACTTACGCTTGAACTCGTCGTATACGGCTTCGTGCACCAATACCCGCTGCACGCCGACGCAGCTCTGCCCGGACTGATAAAACGCGCCGATCACCATCCGCTTCACCGCGTCGTCCAGGTGTTCGCCGGTGATGTCTTCATCCACGATGCAGGCCGCGTTGCCCCCCAGTTCGAGCAAGACTTTTTTCTTACCTGCCCGGGCTCGAAGCTCCCAACCGATCGATGACCCTGTGAACGATAGCAGCTTGATCCGGTCGTCTTCGATCAGCGGCGCGGCCAGTTCATTCGTGGTCGGCAGGATCGAGAACGCGCCCTTGGGCAAATCAGTCTCAGCCAGAACCTCACCGATGATAAGCGCCCCTATCGGCGTGTCCGGCGCGGGCTTGAGCACAAACGGGCAGCCCGCCGCGATCGCCGGCGCGACCTTGTGCGCCACCAGGTTCAAAGGAAAGTTGAACGGCGTAATAAAAGAGCAGGGCCCGACCGGGACACGCCGAGTCATGGCCGAGTAATCCGCCGCACGGGCTGATATGTCCATCGGGATGACTTCCCCGGTGATCCGTGTCGTTTCCTCGGAAGCGATCCGGAAGGTGTCGATCAGGCGGGTCGCCTCGCCGCGCGAATCTTTTATCGGCTTGCCGGCCTCAATGCACAGGCCCTGTGCCAATTCCTCGGCGCGCTCACGGAACCGCTGCACGCAGTGGTCCAGCACCGCTTGTCGTTCGTAGGCTTTTAACCGGCGCATCGGCCCGGCCGCATCCACCGCCGCCACAATCGCTTGTTCAATAGCATCCGCGTCGGCAAGCGCCGCGCGTGTTGCAACCTCGCCGGTGTACTTATCCTTCACCGGCAGATCGACGTTGGGTTGCTTTGTCTCGTTCGCCAGGTAGTAGGGGTAGACGTCTTTGAGCATGCCGGTCCCGGGCCTCCTTGCCGATGGCGCTTGCCTGACTGGGTGATGATACCACCGGCGGGGTGATCCGGGGGGGATTAGTTGGTTAGCAATCGGGGCAATCCGGGGATAAGTCCGGGTCAAGTC
>JAJDCT010000488.1 GCA_029260695.1 Phycisphaeraceae bacterium | reverse complement strand
AATGAGACGCCCCGCTTGACCAGCATTGTCTCGAAGACGGATGCGATCCAGAGTGAGGGGTCGTGCATCGTGATGTTTTCATTCACGGGTTCGGTGCCCCGCTTCGGGTTGCCTGTGATACGGATCGCCGATTCGAATGGTCGGCGTGTGATGCGTACCGTTGCTGCATCCCCTGCCAGGTCCGGCTGGGAGATGACCTTCGGCCAGTCCGATGGGGGGTCTAATCTGACCAAGGGTCCCGTGTTGCCGGGCTTCACAATCACGTCCAGCGTGTTGAAATTCAGCATGACCGAGCGGATGGACATGTTGTAGTAGTCCGGGTCGTCGTCCCACATCCAGCCCGGACCCTTTAGGGGTACATTGCGCCATCGGCGATTGGTAGCAATATGCACGTTGCCGCGTACCTTCTTGAGTTTATGAGTCTTGACAAGTGTGTCCGCGATACGTTCTAACTGCTTGGTATCCAGCATCGGATCGCCGAAGCCGCGGATCAGCAGGTCGCCCGAGCATATGCCATGTCTTACATCTCCCGTGGCGAGAATTTCTGTCGGCCAGCGGTATTCCGGGCCGAGCAGGTCGAGCGCGGCGGCGGCGGTGTAGATCTTCAGGTTGGATGCTGGGAGGAGTAGTTTGTCGCCGCCTCGGTCGTAGATCACTTCGCCGGTCGTGAGGTCGATGACCTTGAGCGTGACGGTGGTGCGTTTGGCGGTCGGGTGTTCGTCGATGAGTGTGTCGAGTGTCCGGCTGAGCGCCTCGGTATCTAACGGTTCGGCGGCCCGCAGGCTTTGGGTGCAGAGAAAAAAGATGGCGGCTGTCGCGGCCAGTTGTGATAGGCATCTGATGTACTTCATTGGGTGTCACTCCGGGTTGTTGCGTCCGCCCTCAATACGATCCGCAGGGTGCGTACCAAGGGGGAGTGGATATTGAGGCGGCGCATGGTACTACGGCGCGTGGGAAAGGACACCGGGTCTACCTGAAAGACCGAGCGTGTTTGATTTTGGGGCGTTGTGTTGACCGGGCCGTTTTAGGCGGCCTTGGCGGCTTGCTTGGGGTTTTCGGCGAGGATGGGGAAGCTGGCTGTGACGGCCGAGCGGGTGGTGCGCGTGGTGACTTCGATCAGCCAGTCGGTGCGCGGGTAGTCCCAGCGGTTAAAGGGCGTGCTTGGGTGGCGTTTCTTCTGGGGGACCTCGAAGGTGAATTCACCGTGGATCGTCTCGCCGGCCTGGACGGCCCGGTCTTCGGCGACGGTGTTGGACGAGGTGTAGTAGCGCACAGACCCCAGCCCGTTGCGTCGGCAGCAGGTCAGGGCGACGCGGACTTCAAGGACGGTGGTGTCACGCAGGAATGGCTGTTCGATGCGGACGATGACCGGCTCGCCAAGATGCACGGCCTTCTGGGTCATGTGGGCCTTGGGTGTGCCGATCCGGGACGCGGCTGCGGCGGCGGCGACGGCTCGCAACACCGGCCAAAGTCCCGCGACCGTGTACAGCGCGCCGATCACGCCGGACTTCATCTCGTAAGCCGGCGGAGTTGTCATGTAGTAATGCCCGATCGCTGCCGCGCCCAGCAGATACCATAACACCGACACGGCGGACCAGGTCAGGGCTCGGTCGGAGTAGGAGCCGCCGGGGGTCAGGGTGTACCAGTCGAACGGCCCGCCGGTGATGGCGACAGGCTCGTGTGCGAATACACCACCTGCACGGATCGGTAGAACGCCGATAGCTAAAATAGCGAGTCCCGCGAGGATCAATCCATAGGGCCGGAACCGACCGATCGGTATCAGGTACGCCTGGGCGGGGTCTTGCGGGTTGTAGTAAGCGTTGGACCCTTCGGCCTGGATGCGGCGCGTGATGCCCTCGGCCCATTCGCGCGAACCGCTGACACGCAGCGGTGCCGCCTGCTGGCTTTCGTAGGTCTTGCCTGCAACGGTGTAGGTGAACCGGACATCGGGTTCGTAGCCGCCAAGTCTGCTGGTTCGTGTTTCGTTCTGGTCGACCGATGCGGGGGCTGCTTGATAGGTGCGCAGCATCTGCTGCTGTTGCCAGCCGGCATGTACGCCGAAGCCGACAGACAGCCCGGCCAGGAGCACGATGGTTACGATGTACGATGCGATCCGCATACTCTCAGATCGTCCTTTGGGGGTTGCTACACCAACGCTGATCCACTGTCGCCCGGCGGTTTTCCCCCGGTTTTTCCCCCGGCCCTCCCCCCGCTGCGACGCGCGGGCCGTAGGTGGGTATTATCGGCTACATGATCGCCAAGATTGAGGGCATATTGGAATCCATCGACGCCGATAAGGCTTACCTAAAGCTCCCCGACGGGCTGACCTACGAGGTGCTGCTGCCGGCGTACACCTCGGCGAGGCTTTCGGGGTCAATCGGCCGGGACGTGACGTTGCACACCCTGCACTACCTGGAAGCCCAGGCCCAGGGCGCGACCATCTTCCCGAGGCTGGCGGGGTTTTTGAGTGTGACAGATAAGCAGTTCTTCGAGCTGTTTGTGACCTGCAAAGGCATCGGGCACCGCCGGGCTCTGCGTGCGATGACGCTGTCCACGGCGCAGATAGCGGGCGCGATCGCCGACCGCGATCTGGCGCTCTTGCAGAGTCTGCCGGAGGTCGGCAAGCGCACCGCCGAGACGATCGCGGTGACGCTGAAGGGGAAGGTCGATAGGTTTATTGATGCGTTGCCTGCCGGCGCGATCGGGGCGGATGGCGAACCGGTTACGACTCCGGCTGGTGCCCCCGGGAGCCTGGCGCGCGACGCGCTGCACGTGCTATTGCAACTCGGCGAGAACCGTGTGCAGGCGACCAACTGGATCGATCGTGCCCTATCAAGCGATGATGCACCCAAAGACGCCGAGGCGCTGGTCGCGGAGGTGTATCGGATCAAGGGCGGGGGTTAGTTGTTTCAATTCGATCAGCTCGTGCGGCGGCGAAGTATAGACAGACCACCTATTGTCAACAACGCCGCGCTGGCGGGCTCGGGGATGTCGAAGATGTAAACCGCCCCTGCATTAAAAGGTTCGAACGGGAAGACATTTGGGTCAACATCAAAGAAAGTGGCCTGGCGTGCACCGATAACCACGGTCTGGCCATCGGTTGCCACGCTTTTTCCAAAAGAAGTGCCCGGCGCATCCGAGGGCGCGAGTCTGACTATTTCAAGGCCCGTAGTCAGGTCAAAAACAGAGCTGCCGATGACGGCCAGATTACCACCGATCGCCCGTCGTCCGATTGGTTGATTGCCATCCGAATCAATAAGTTGAAATGTCTCGTTCCCGCTCGTGAGGTCAAAAATACGATCTCCTACGAGTGCGGCTGTGCCGCTGGCTGCCACGTTCGAACTCAGCGGGTCTCCTTGTTGGGTCAATAGCTCAAATAACAGGCCGCCCGTGTTCAGGTCAAAGACGAACGTAGACCCCCTTCCTGCAGCGCTGATAACGGCCCTGTCGCCTGCGACCGCTACGGAGGAGCCGAATAGATCGCCCGTGGAGGAATCGGGGAGTGAGAGTTCGTGCAGTTGGGTGCCGGTCGTCAAGTCGTAGACAAATACCGACTCGCCCAGGCTCGATGGGGGGTTTGAGACATTTTGAATGGGTGGAGCGATGAGGGCGATGTTGCCGTCCGCCGCGATACTCGCATCGTTGTAATCTACGGTACCAAAAGGTGCGGCGCCAGTACGAAAAGCGCCTGTGGCTAGATCATAAAAGCTCACCGCGCCACTGAACGTTTCCGGTTCGAAGACAGCGGCGACTATGGTGTTGCCGCCGACGGCGAAGGAGTTCCCAAAAATACCGTCTGAAGAGGGGCCGCTCAAAAGTGAGTTGCCCGAATCCAGATTGAATGTTGGGATGGCACCAGGGCCTTCTGGGGAACCGATAAAGGGGAAGGGGGTGGAGAAGGGTTTCCCGACAAGAAGGGTATTGCCTGCGATCGCCACATCGGCACCGAAGGAGTCGCCGAGTTGTGGATTCGTACTGAAAAGTTTCAGTCGCTCGTGCACCACGGGCACAGCCTGCGCGTTCGTGGCGGTGAAGGTCACGAGCAGCGCAGTGGTGAGGGTTTGTGAAAAGTTGATGTGGCGGAGGGGATGAAACATGTGAGCGTACTCCTGAGAGAAATTCGACGACTAATGCGAGCCTGGGATTACCGACTGCACAGGTCGCACTTGGTGCGAACACCCACCACCACCTCATGCTGTGATTGTGATGCGATCCTCCCGGCCCCCTGCTGCCCCCGGGAACCGGGCGCCCGACTAGATCCTCGGGGCTGCATCGAAAATTGACCCTCCTATGTTAACTTCAATGTGGCATGGTTATCAAGGGAAATTATTGAGACTTGCCTAGTCCCTGAGGATATATATATTGCACAAAAACCTCGAGCGTCTTGATAGCCAAACCGCCCGCCGAGCAGAGGGGGCTGGTCGGCGGGCGGGCGTTTATTTGTTATGGAATAAGGGTGGTCTTACCCGCCCATGTGGTAGAAGAATTCTTCCTTGGTGATCTTGCCGTTGTCGGTGGTGAAGAGGCCGGCCTCTTGCATCTGCATGCGGTTGCCGGACATGGGGCCGCACTTGGGGGTGATGTCATAATTGAACATGAGGACGAAGCGGTCGCCGTGGGGGAACGGGCCGGTGACTTGGCCGGAGTGGACCTCGTGGTTTTCGCTCCACCACTGGTTCTTGTTGCGGATGGCGTCGATGCCGGTCATGGTCTGGGGCATATCGGGGTTGCCTGAGTCGCAGGCCTCAACGCTGACGACATCGTCGGCGTAGAGGGTGTCGATGGCGTCGAGGTTCTTGCCTTGGCTGCAGAGCTCGGCGAGTTGTTTGCCGATGGCGAGGGCGTCTTGGGTTGCGGGCATGGGGTGGTTCCTTTCCGTTAGGGTTTTCGATTTAACAAGGTGATATGATAGGTAGTTGTTAGGGTATGTCAACCGTGAAATCTGAAATTTATCAGGGTGCTATTCAAGACGTCGCGGGGTTGCCTTTGCCGGTTTCGCAGAAGGCTTTGAGGCTGTCTGTGAAGTGGTTCCAGCCGGCGTTGCAGATGTCGTAGCACAGTAGGGACGGGACCAGGCCCGCGTGGGTGAGTTGAAGGCGTGTGGATGA
>JAJDCT010000487.1 GCA_029260695.1 Phycisphaeraceae bacterium | reverse complement strand
CCGTCATGATGCTCAACCACCTCGCCGAATCACGCAACGACGACCGCTGCCTCACCGCCGCCAACGCCATCAAAAACGCCTACAACCAGGCCCTCCAAGACAACCAAAAGACCCGCGACCTCGGCGGAACCCTCGGCACCGACCCATTCGCAGACGCCGTCATCGAACGGTTGTCATAAACCCGATCGTACCTCACGGTCGCAACCAATCGCGTTAAACGGCGTAATGACATCTCCCCCCATTTTGCACGGTCGCTCGCGACCGTCTCCTCCGACCCGCTCCCTCGACCCGTTCCCCCTTTCTTCTCCACTTACACCCCTCACACATACGCCGTCACAAACCCCCACCGCTGCTCGCGCAATCCCTGCCGAACGGGATTCCCTTTCACATATCTAACACACTGCCGTACCCGCTCCGGTGTATCCAGGTACACACACCAACCGCCCAGCGCCCACGGCGTCGGCACCCGCCCGTGACGATCCACACAATCTGCTAACGGCCGAATCCCTTCTTCCGACATACGTCGGGTCGCCGCACTCTTCATACGCTTGGCTATCTCATCGGGCCCGAACACTTGACCCGCCGCCACCAGATGCACATGGTCCGGCATCACCGCACACGCATAAACACTCACCCCAATTTCGTCGACCACACGACCAAACCCTCGCCCCACCGCCCGAGCCTGGACACCCGTCAAACGCACAGGCGGATACTTCAACGACGCCTGCATATCGCGACGCCGACCCCGGTCATAACCGTGATGCGCAACCGATCGCGTCGTATCAACCTTCGTCGCCGGTCCAAAACGCTGAAGATGTGACGCCCGGACCTTCGTCGACCACGATCCCCGCTGGTCATTGGGAAGCCAAAACCCATAGGTCGACCAGATGATATGCGACGCGATGATCACAATAAGCCCCGTAACAAGAGCCCCGGTCGCAAGCGACCGGGCTAAACCAAACCAAACACGCCCGCCTCCCTATTCACGCCCCCCTCCCCTATTCACGCCCCCTTCCCTATTCACACCCCCATTCGTCGCACCCGCCCTCCCATCTTAGCCCGGTCGCTCGCGACCGGCTCCCCCCACCATCGCCATCATCCCCTTCACCTGCTCCTTGAACCGCTTCTGCTCCTCCGGATCGTTGACCCGATGATGCGACAGGCGACGCCCGCCGTTGCTGATGTAGTTCATCCGCTGCGCCGTGTCGATCAGGCGCTGGTACATCCGCACGATCGACTCCTCGGCCCACAGCCGGGCGTAGGCCGGCGTCTCCGGGTCGCGCGCCAAACGCACAAGTCGCTGGATCGACGCAAGGATGATCCGCTGGAACTCACCCAGCAACTCATCCCCCAACCTTAAGTCCGGCTCGACCGCGTGGTCACGCCGGATGGCCGCCCGGTCACGACGCACCGTCCGTTCGCTGATCTTCATCAACTCCGCGATCTCCCCGCTGGCGAACCCTTCAAGCGTCAGATGGTCTACGCAACGCTGCCGCATCTCCAGGGATAGATCCCCCGGCAACACCCGACCGTCATGAAGTCCGCGTACCAGCGCGGTGACCTCCTCCCTGTCCGACTCCCCACCGTCTCCCGCCCCGCCGGCCGAGGCGCACGGGTCTTCGGTCTGCCCGACGGCTTGCTCTGGATCGACCACATCCGCAGATACATCTTTGTGAAGCATGCGCAAGGCCCCTTGAGAGAGGATCACAGCCAACATTGACTGTATGGTGTTTGTTAGGTATCATAGCCGGGATGGCCTACCTGGACAAGCACCACCTTCACACTCAGAAGAGGCCCTTCACACACCCCCGGCGGACGTCCTACCCGATCAAACCGGACATCTCACAACCTAAGTTAGAACAATTGTTTATCCCACTATTTGCTTCTCATGAGGCGGGGAGGGGCGGACATGGCCGCCCCACACGGACGGATGAGGATTGCGTTACCCTTGCCGACTTCACCCCGGAGCAAGGGATGACACCGTCATCCAACTCCGTGCGGAGCGTATATCCAGCCCCTAGCCTGCCGTTCATGAGGAGGGTTGCCTCAGCTCCGTTTCATAATCGCCAACCCTCCGAGCCCCAACAGTATCGCGCTCGCTGGCTCGGGGATGGTCAGCAGTTGGAAGGCCATGGAGGCCGGACCGTGTTGTGCGTCAATAGGGTTCCAAGAGTCCTCGGGGTAGATCCATTCGCCGCCAGGGCCCATGAGCAGGTGTCCCATCGCGGCGTCGTCGTTGAATACCTCCGGGCTGGTATGCCAACCCCAGAAATGACCCTCTGGATGGTTGGCGTTAGGCTGGGCGAACTTGCCGGTGTCCTGCTCGACCCAACTGACGGTCCCGTCAGCTTGAGTCACCTCGATGAGGGTGTGCCCGACCTCGGCATTGATCGCCAGCCAGTAGATTTCACCGGGCAGTTGGTTAAAGCCGTCAGGGTCCGCCATCCCAGCGACCGCGTGCTCGAGGTGTGCGTCCATCAGGTCCACCTGGTACTCCCAGATCTCGTGGTTGTCCCAGCCGATCTGCCCGGTCGGCGTGATCTTGACCACATCCAGCGGCGCGATGTAGGACGCCAGCAACTCTTCGGGTTGGCTGGGGATTCCGATGGGAGTACCCGGGATAGTTACGGCGGGCCTATCCGTGAAGAACGAGAGTACGTATCCGTCTTCGGAGCCGGGCCCGAAGATCGGGACGTTGGTACCCGTGGGGTCCGATTGGAAAGTCGGGCCGAAGTATGAGCCCCACCACCGGACGGTCAGCACGGGTGTGTCAAACGGGTCTTGGAAGTCGTCGGCGGCGATCCAGTTCGGCCCCTGCAACTGCTGAAGGATGTCGGGTGAATTCGCGATGTTCCAATCGATATCCGAGGGAATGTTTTCGCCATGGCCTGACGGATTGACCGGATCAAGCAGGTACCCCGGGAGTTGTGAGTACTTAACGACCGTGCCGGTGCCCGCCTGGGCGAACGATACGAATGCGATCGTGCTTGCCAAAACTGCCAGAGTGATTTTCGAGAGTAGCGTGCTGCGTTGCATGATGATTATCCTTGTCTAAGCGTGTGATTGGTCCTGTGAATCTGTCCGTACCGCATCACTGATTACTTAGGATTACTCATGGTGTAAGACACGCGTCCATGCGTCGGTGTTTCATAGGCGCCCTCCCATATTGTGGCCGGGGCGATCAACCGAACGGGGTCTAAAGCTGAGGCGTCGCCGAATCAGAAACAGCCCGCCGAACCCCATCAGCGCCGCGCTCGCGGGTTCCGGCACCAAGGGATTGACCAGCTTGCTCTCCACCTTGTCCCTGCCACCGAACGCGGCGGGGTCGGGCAGCCCGTTGGGTAATTGCGCACCGATTACAAACGGTACTGTCCCCGAGCTTGTAACGTCGCCGACACTCCCCTCTAGCACCGCGCCGGCGTCGTATTCGTGGTGCCAGAGCTGGTTGGTGATCAGCGTCGTGTCAACACGGCCCGAGTTCCACGCCGAGTAGAAGAACAGCGGAAGGACCAGCTTGTCGTTGGTTCCGTTCCCGTTGATGTCCGCCCCCAAGGGGATATCAGCAATACTTGCACTGATATGCGGGTCCGTCTCCGGCGGCATGAGCAGGTCGAAGCTCTCCTGCGTCTTGTCGAATGTCGCGGCGTAGAATGACTGGAGATTGCTCATCAGCACGTCCTGCAACTGGATTGATGCCCCGTCCGGCTGCCCGGCATAGTCACGGCCTGGGCGAGAATCAACGTCGGTGATTACAAGGTCAAAGTAGACATCAAAGAAGCTGCTAACGAAGAACGATGTGCCGTCCAGCGCATTAGGATCAACCGGTGCACCGGAGCAGGGGCCACCGGCACACGCCTGCCCAAGCGACTGGGGACCCGGGCTGGACGTCCGCTGTGACGATGTGGTCATCTGTACCGATGAATTTACGAAGCCGTACCCGCTGATGCTGTCCCCCAGTGCGTTGCCGGGGTCGCTCGCCAGGGGCATAGGGAAGGGCCCGCCGGACAGGTTCAAGCTGAGTATTTCCGTGTCGAACAGGACGTCCGCCGAGCATGACTGATCGGCGTAAGCCATCAGCAACCCAGAGCAACAGAGCGTGGTGAACAGGTGTTTGGTTTTCATGGCATGTCTCTTTCTTTTTAAAATGCCCGGACTCGCGACGGTTCTTCATTCGTGTCCTTGCCCGGGGCGCATGGCCCCGGGCTAAACGCACGCTTGATTTGATAATCACCCTGCCGACGCCTGATCAGTGCCGCACCCGACAGCGCGAATAATGCCAGTGAGGCTGGCTCGGGGACGGGCCTGACACTGACGTTGTCGAGCCACTGGATGGACGCCGCTGTGGGCAGCCCCTGCCCGTAAGCCATGAAGTCGAACTGGTGCGTGACGCTGGTCGCCTGGAACGTGTACGAGCTCGTCTGCCAGTCTGTCGATGTGTGAGGCAGGGGGAAGAAGGCCCCGATGACATTCGTGCTCGGCGCGATGAACACCGACTTGCCGTCGACGAACAACTCCCAGCCACCGGGCGGCGCGACGACTAACGGGGTCTCGATGAACCCGTTCGTGTGGCTGAAGCTGACGGAGTAGAAACCGCCCGGCGCGAAGCCGGTCACGCTCTGCCCCACGCCCTCCCGCAGTCCAAACGGCATGTTTGGCGAGATCGACCCATCGATGCCCGTGAGCGGGTTCCAGGCGCCGCCCGCTTCCAAGTAGTCGCCCCAGTTGGTGTCCCAGAGTGTGAAGCCGGGTCCAAACAGCCAATCGGGACTGCCGTTGTTGATGGTCCAACCCGGCGTGGCGGCATTGATCATCTTGTCATCCCCGCCGTTGACGAACTGGCCGGGCGCCGTCGGCTCAAATGAACCATTGGTAAATGACTGTGCGGTCGTGTCGTTCGAAGATACTATCAATCCGACAGTAGCGATCAGTGTCATCCATCTAGTGTTCATCGTTTTCATCCTGTGCGGAGCAAGAAGTGGGCGTTACAACTGCCGTGTCTCTGTCGGTCATTTATTCCGGCTCCCGACCGACCCTTGAGAACGCGGCGATCGAACCCAGAGCAAGCAGCGCCATTGATGCAGGCTCGGGAACGGCTATCGGGATCTGGCGCAGTGTGAAGCTGTCGATCCCGTCTGGGACGTCGATCGAGAATATGAACGGTGGTGTGGTGAATGCCAGGTTGGGGAACAGACCGCCGGTTGCAAGGATCACGTCTTCTCCGACAAGTGTTGGGGTCGAGAAGAACGCGGAGAAGTCAAGCGTAGAATCCTCATCCGGCGCATCAAAGTCCAGTCCGTCACCCGATGTCGAAGGCACAAACAAGGCACCCTCGCCAAACCCTAGTTCGATACGGTATTGAGAAAAGTCCAAACCCGTAGAGTTGCTTACGCCCTCGGCGAAGGCGTATTCCGTGGTGCCCCCCGAATCGGTTACGGAAAACACGATGTCGGCCACTCCGTTTGCATCGAAGAAGGCCTTTTGCGTCACAAGGATACCGTTCGGCGAATCCCCGACCACGTTGTCGTTGTTTGGGTCCACCGGCGGCGAGACCGGGTCCAGGGCTATCGAAGCGATGCCCGACGACCAGGTGAAGCCGGTGATCTGTCCCGCTTGAAGCGAACTCGTCCATGCCATCAAGGAAGCGGTGAATAGTCCGGCAATCATCATTTTCTTGGTAGTTGTCATTATTCAATTCCTAATTACTAATGGCAAAGATTGCGAAGCATGAAAGGACCCCTGCTCACGTTGTATGAACAGGGTCATGAGGACGGATTAGTTCGACCGCTAACGCTTGAAACACGCCATTACGCCGAGGGACAGTAGAGCAAGTGACGCCGGCTCGGGCACTGGGATGGCAACGATGCTGCCGGTAGACAGGTCGCCCGGCGCGCCGGTGGGCACACCGATCGAGCCAAGGTCGGCCGCGCCGAAGCCCGCTGAGTTACCCCAATCGTCCAGGATGAATTCCCATGTCTCGCCTGGCTCAAAGACCAATGGCAGAATGCCACTCTCGAAAATCAACGGCTTGTTCACTCCCACGTTATCGATCCTGACAGCCTCGAATCCGTTGATCACGCCATCGAAGTTGGTGAATCCTGTGCCCGGGTCAGTGACGTAGTGCAGGTCGGTGAACGAGATCGTGGTCAGGTTGGTGATTCGTACAAGAGCGTTGGGGATCAGGGGGCTGCTGGATGATGAGCACGCGTCGATATTGATAATTGTGGCGGTGGCCGAGATACGCTCATCTGCGGGGAACACCGCGGTCGTGCCGAGTTCGTCCACAATGGTCGGTAGCGGCGCTAGTGAATCGCAGTGATTAGGCAGGTCCTGACTGCTGACCGAGACCGGTGATGCCGAAACCTGCGTTACCAAAGTGGTAAGGACGGCTGTGGTTAGCAGGGTATTAATTCGCTTCATTGTTCTGTCTCCTAGTTAGTGATTGTTTTTGGCTACGTTTGAGTAGCGCGGTGACACCGAGACCGAGTAACGCGATCGATGCTGGCTCGGGCAGGGCATTTCCCTGAAGTTCAACACGCATGGGGCTTGTTGCCGGCACGAACGGATCGCCATCAATGCTGATCTCGGTGAAGACATCGAAAAAACTGTCTATACGGAATGTGCCATCCGGTAGATCCGTGGCTTGGATCTCGCCCAGAGAGGGTTGACCCGGCGCTAATCGGACGATGATCGGAGGGCCTCCGGGGGCCTGGCCCGACAGGTCCAGTGATACCATTTCCGTCTGCCAGCACCCTACGCAGCCGCTGCCAGGGCTGACCTTGTAGGTAATGTCGAAGAACGAATCCACGTTGAATGTCTGCCCATCGATGCTCAGTTCGGTGAACACGTCGAAGAAGCTGTCGACGTTAAACTGCCCGACCTCCGGGAGTGTCAAGTCCTGCGTAACGGGGGCGCCTGACAGGGACATCGAAAGCATCTCGGTCTGTACCGTACGGGGGTAGCTCGTGGGCGGGCCGACCTTGTTGACGACCGACCAGGTCATCAGGCCGCCGCGGTAGTGGGTCGCTTGTGCCTGGGTCGATCCCAACGCTAGAGTGATTGCGAACGCTGACAGTGTTGCCATCGTGATGCCTGTGAAACGTTTCATGTGATGTCTCCTTCTTGAGGTTTGTTGATCTAGACGTGTAAGCAAAGTTCTCCCCCCGGGATCATCATTTTCTATCTGAGTGTTTATCCCTGATTCCTCCGAATAGCCGCGAGCACACCGAGACCCAGCAGCGCAAGCGACGCCGGTTCGGGGACCGGGCTGGGGATGCTCTGGGAGTTGGCGAAGGAGGCCACAACTGTCGCGGAATCCACCTCCGGGGGGTCCGCGCTGGTGAAGAACAAAACGGCGCTGGACTTGCCGTTGGTGAGTTGCCCGGGGTAGAAGTCCCACGCCGCGGCGGTTGGCCCGTTACCGACGAACAGAAATGCGTTTGGGTTTACAAGCCCGGCATCTCCGACAAAACCGATCGAACCCAAAGACTCATCGCCTTGGAGCCCGACCGTCAAGAAGAGGACGTTGGTGTCCAGGTTCTCGATCTGATACGCGTAGACGTAATCGGTTCCCCCGCTTAGGTCCTGACCCGGGAACGCGGTGTCGAACGCACCTGGCGCGAACACGGCGTAGTCAACATCCGCAGAAACCGTGAAACCGATTAGGCTGCCTTCGAAGTGCTGGCTCCCCGTGAATTCCGGTATGGACCCGCCGACACTGGCAAGCTTCATGCCCAAGGCAGGCGCTGCACTTACAACATAGATAATCAGTCCAAAGATGAGGGTGTTGCGTGTCATGACTGTCTCATTGTCCTAAGGTTCAATACGCCAAACCCCAGCGCAGCTAGTAGAAGCGCACTGGCCGGCTCGGGCACGAAGGTAAGTTTGACGTCCACGAAGTGGCCGTCGTCGCTGGCGACACGGGACCCGACGCCCGGGTAGTCCTCAGCGGTCATCCCGGGCATCGTGCCAGGGATGCCGAAACGCACCGCGGCCTCCTGCCCGGGTGCAAGCAAGGTCAGAACCGGGTCCGCGTTGGCGAAAGAAATCGCGCTGATCTGTTCGGCGAACTCGAGCGACACGGCCGTCGCCCCCACACCGGCGAGCACGCTGGTGTTGCTCTCGTTCAAGGACAGATCGACATTGCCG
>JAJDCT010000486.1 GCA_029260695.1 Phycisphaeraceae bacterium | reverse complement strand
CCGTTGTTGGCTGACGATCCGCAAGCCGACCCGCGGGTCTTAGCGGAGCAATGGGTCCGTGACCGCTTGGGCTTTGAAGACGATGCGGTGGCGCATGTGGTCAGGCTTCTGGAAGACTCGCCCGACTTTGTCATGCAGGCTTTCTACCTCGGGCCGTTCGCAAGCGGGCGTGCCAACCCCTGGCACCCCAACGCGGACTGGGTTCAGGATGACCTCCTTGATACCCGCTCGGCCTGGCGGATCATCCAGAGCTTAAGCGAGACCCAGTTAGACGAACTGATGAACGAGAAGCAAGAGGCTGCGGAGGCGATCGGGCGGCACCGTGCGGCACTTCAGCAGGTGGTCAGCGACCGGCGTCACCACGAACTGGACCCGCTCGTAAACACGCTTCTCTATACCGAATCTTTCTTTGAGGTGCTGCGGGATCTGGTCTGGGGGTTGGTGGCCTACCGCCGGTTCCAGAAGACCGGGGACAGGGCGTTGGCCGAGATCGTCAAGCAAAAACTCTTTGCATCGCAGGACCATTGGAACCACCACACGCAACGTTTTGGATCACTCCCCGGCGCCGCGACCGCGTTCAGAGAAGAAAACTTCTGGGATGTGACTCAGGACATCATTTCGAAAGTCGATGGCTAGGGCCCGGGGATCGTGCTCTGCTAATCGAGATAATCGTGTCTTACAGCGGAACCTCCAATAATGACTGAACCACAGAGTAGTCAAGCCGTAATTGATGCCAGCGCCGAGGGATTGAACCAAAATGACAACGCGGTCCGTGACATGCCAAGGTGGCTCACCTGGTATCTGATCCCGGGACTGGGGCTCATCGTCCTGCTGCTTTTAGCGTTGGAGCTGGTACTCGGTGCCGACGCGATGCGTAGCGGGTTTTTCCCCCAGAAGGGTGGATGGACGGTGACTTGGTACGAGCTGCTGACATACAAAGAAGGGCCGATGGAATACACGGGTGTGCTGCTGATGGTCCCGGGGGTGATTGCAGGATTCTATGCCGCGTTTAATTTCAAGCGGTTCCCCGACCGGCGTTTGGGTGTCTGGGTGTTGATCTGCGCGCTGGGATTGATTTACTACGGGGGAGAAGAACTGTCCTGGGGCGATCACTTCCGTGTGTCGATGGGCTGGAAGCAGAGGCAGCCCACGACCGAGACGGCCTTGGGCGTGAACGAGCAAGGTGAAACTAACATCCACAACCTGGATACGCCGTTAGGCAAGCTGCTGGGTAGAACCAGCAAGAACATCGTCGAGCTGTGGTGCTACGTTGGAGCGTTAGCGATCCCGTTGGTCCTTGCGAGGCGTAAGCCACCGCTTAGCGCCGCTGATCGGGGGTACTGGTTCTGGCCGACGACGGCGACGGTGGTCTGTGCTGCGTTGGTATTTTTGACGTATCGACCGATACGCGTCTATGTGAAGATTATGGATTTTGAGCATGAGCCGTACTGGGCAAGGCAGAGTGAGTTGCAGGAGTTTTTCATGGCCGCCGCTTTATCGATCTACGTCTGTTCAATCGCCTGGCGTCTGCGGCAGATACCCGATCTCAATAAAACCGCCTGATCACTTCGCGGCGAACCAGTCGGCCCCGATCCCGACATCGACTTTTAGCGGGACCGACAGATCCATCGCGTGCTCCATCTCGTGGCGGATGATGGCGGCGGCTTGGTCGGTGTGTTCGGCGGGGGCTTCGAAGACCAATTCGTCGTGGATCTGCAGGAGCATCTTCATCGGCAGGTTTTCCTGGAGAATCCGTCTGTGGAGATTGACCATCGCCAATTTGATCAGGTCGGCTGCGGAGCCCTGGACGACGCTGTTGATGGCGAGGCGTTCGCCGAGCTGCCGTGTCTGGCCGTTGGTCGAGTTGAGTTCGGTGATAGCCCGACGTCGGCCGAGGATCGTGGTGACATAGCCGTGGGTCTGCGCTTCTTGGATGCACTTGGCGAGGAACTTGTCGATGCCCTCGAAGCGTTGTTTGTAGTCACTGATCAGTTTTTTGGCCGAGTCGTTGTCGAGCCCGTCGATCCGTCGTGCCAGGCCGTAGGCGGTGACGCCGTAGACGATCCCGAAGTTGATGACCTTGGCGTGGCTGCGCTGTTCCTTGGTGACCTCGTCAAGCGGGGTGCCGAAGACCTCGGCGGCGACAGCGGTATGGATGTCGCGGTCGTTCTCGAAGGCTTCGGTCAGCCTCGGGTCTTCGCTGAGGTGGGCGAGTATCCGCAATTCGATCTGTGAATAGTCTGCGCTGATCAGCACATGCCCGGGCTCAGCGATGAAGGCTTTGCGAATCTGCCGGCCGACCTCGGTGCGGATCGGGATGTTCTGCAGGTTCGGGTTGCTCGAAGACAGGCGGCCTGTTGCCGCGCCGGTCTGGTGAAACTGTGCGTGGACACGGCCGTCGTCCGCGTGGATGCTTTCCTTGAGGTTGCCCAGGTAGGTGCCGACGAGCTTGGATAGCTGGCGGTACTCGAGCATCAATACCGGGACTTTCTGCGCTACCTCGTCGATGCCCTCCATATCTGCGAGTTTTTCCAGGACCTCCACGTCTGTCGAAGGGCCGGTCTTCTTGCGTTTGACCACGGGCAGGCCCAGGTTCGTGAACAACACCTCCGCGAGTTGCTTGGGGGAGTCGACATTAAAAGCGCCGCCCGCGGCTTCGTGGATCTGTTCGCGCAGCTCGTCGATCCTTTTGGCGAGCACAGCCTTCTGCTCGTCGAGGATGGCCGGGTCGACCTTGATCCCGTAGCTTTCCATGATGGCGAGCACTTCAATCAGCGGCGTCTCGACCTCATCCAACAGTGAAGCCATCTCGGCCTCGTCGATCTGTGGGCGTAGCAGCTCGTACAAACGCAGGCTGATGTCGGCGTCTTCCGCGGAGTAGGGCGTCGTCAGATCTAGCGGGACCTGGTCCATCGTCTTTTGTGTTTTACCCCGGCCACGCTCGCCGATCAGTTGGCTGATCGGGATCGTCTCGTAATTGAGCATCGACAGTGCCATGTGGTCCATGCCCAGCCCAGGCGAGCCCAGCAGGTGCCCGGCGATCATCGAGTCGAACACGATGCCGTTGAGCTTGACCCCGCTGTGGCGCAGCACCAGCAGGTCGTACTTGAGGTTGTGTCCGGTCTTGCCGATGCTGCCGTCTTCGAGCACCGGGCGTAGCGCAGCAAGCACCATTGCTTCGTCGAGGTGGGTTTCTGGATTGGGCGATCTGACGGGGACATACACCCCGCTGCCTGCCTCCCATGCCAGGCATATGCCGCAGAGGTCTGCGTAGTGACCCAGGCCGACAGTTTCGGTATCGACCGCGATGAGCTTCTGTTTATGGAGTGTCTTGACCAGGTCGGCTAACTGTTCAGTGGTCGCCACCGCGTGGTAGTCGCCGTCGGCGCAGACGGACACGGGGGCTTGATCGTCATCTGCCTCCTGCTCGATGTGGCCGAATAAGCCACCGGTGGGCTCTGGCACGGCCTTCTTTCGCGACGTCTTCTTCGGGGCGTCGCTATCTGCTTTGATATTCAGGAGTTTCTGGAGGTCGGAGACGTGGCGGTTGAACCCCAACTCCTTGAAGAGGGCTAGGAGGGCGGGCCCGTTGATCTTTTCCGTGCCGTTTGTCTGGGTGTCCGCTAGCGAAAATTCAACGGGGGTGTCTCGGCGGAGCGTAACCAATCTGCGCGTTAATTCGATGGCGCCGTTGTCCTTGGCAGTCTCGAGGTTTTCTTTCTGCTTGCCCTTGAGTTGGTCGAGGTTGTTAAGCAGGTTTTCGACCGTGTCGAACTGGCCGAGCAGCTTGGCGGCGGTCTTGGGGCCGATGCCTTTCACCCCGGGGATGTTGTCGGTGGGGTCGCCGATCAGGGTCTGGTAGTCGATCACTTGTGGGGGGGTGATGCCGCGTTTCTTAACAAGGCCCTCCGCGTCGAGTGTCTGGTCGGTCTGCACGTCGTAGAGCGTGACCCGGTCTCCGAGCACCTGTTCGAGGTCTTTGTCCTTGGCGACCAGGCGCAGGTGAATACCGGGGGCCTGGTCGTCGAACCTGCCGGCGGTGACCTGGTCAGCGAGGGTGGCCATCACGTCGTCGGCCTCGTAGCCCGGCGCGACGATGATCGGCAGGCCGAACAACTCAGCGAGCTCGAACATACGCGGGATCTGTACGACAAAGTCGTCCGGGGCCTCGTCACGGTTGGCCTTGTACTGCGGGTAGAACTCGTCGCGGAAGGTCTTGCCCTTGGGGTCGATGACCATCGCGGCGTAGTGTGGTCGGCACTCCTTAAACATCTTGATCAACATCCCGGTGAAGGCGAACAGCGCGTTGGTCGGCTCCCCGGTGACCGGGCTGGTCATCCCGCCACGGATCGCAAAGAAGGCCCGGAACATCTGCGCGTGGCCGTCGATCAGGTAAAGCGTGTTAGAGGGGGTGTTTGCGGGGCCCTTGGGGTCGCTCATCGGTGGATTATAGAGAACATTTCTAAGAGCAGCACTTGACAACTCTATTTAGTCTCGCTAAATAGTAGGTATGGACAAGATATCCGGCAACGCGCTAAGGGGGCACCTCGACGCGATGGTGCTTGCGACGCTTGCCCGGGGTGAGGGGCATGGGTTCGAGATCATGCAGCGGCTTGGCACAGCAGGAAGGGGGGCCTTGGAACTCAAAGAAGGCACGCTCTACCCCGTCCTATACCGGCTCGAAGCGGCCGGGATGATCGTCGGCAAGTGGGAGACCGGTGCCACCGAACGCCGAGGTCCCCGGCGGCGTATCTACAAACTGGCACGCAACGGCAAACGCGACCTCAAGCGTCGGCAGGAACAGTGGCGTCATTTCATTCAGATTATCGGTGGCATCGTGGAGGCTCCGGCATGACTAACGAACTCTCGTCCGAATTAGATCTACGTTTCCGTATCCACGTGGAACGGATCGTCCGCCCGGTGCGTGCGGCCGAGCGGCGCAAGGATCGTATGCGTGAAGAATTGCTTGCCCATGCGACCGCCGCATTCCTTGAAGAACGAGATAAGCATAATAGTGACTGCGGCGCGGCTGTGGCTGCCTTTGATCGTTTGGGTGAATCGTCGGAACTAACCCGGGAGCTTCAGGCGGGGGTGCC
>JAJDCT010000485.1 GCA_029260695.1 Phycisphaeraceae bacterium | reverse complement strand
CAACGGCGTCCCCAGCAGGATCGTGGCCAGCCCCGCCAGCAGCTTCGACGGGTCTTCGCTGTCAAAGGTCAGTTTGGCGATCAAGGCACAGATCAACAGCGTGCCCCCCAGCAGCGTCGCCTTGATCTCCAGCCCGACCCGCCCAGCCTTCGAGTCCAGTTCCAAGCCTTCCTTCAGATAGTCGTGGGCCATGCGTTTTAGGTCCTTCGGTCCAATAACACTTGCTCGTTTAACATGCGCGAATTACGGGTGTTAACCTGTACGACGGGTATGCTAGAATGTTCGCGCGATTCCGGCCAATCCCGCCATCAATCTCGAATTTCTGCCCCGTTTGGGAAACCTAGTCCCAGACTCGAATCCAACCCGCCAACCGGCAAAATAAATCCAACCGAAGCCGTATTTCCATCGCCGATCACGCCAAGAACTTATGGCATTGCCGCCACCGGTGCCAGTGACTGACAGGCCCCAAGCATAACCTGCGCGGAGACTTCGGTCTGCCGCTGGATGAGGCATCAACGCACCCATGTTTAATGGATCCTATTAATGTAGATCCCCCACCCCCCTGCCACCTGCAGGTATCATCCGAGGACGGGCTCCGTTCTTCGCCTTAGGAGACACCTCATGCCGCTCACCATCACCTACCTCGGCCACTCCGGTTTCCTCTTCGATGACGGCACGCACTCACTCGCCGTCGACCCCTTCCTCACCGGCAACCCCCTGGCCGTCCACAAACCCGACGACATCACCTGTACCAACATCGCACTCACCCACGGCCACGAAGACCACTTCGGCGACACACTCCCCATCGCCAAACAAAACAACGCCACCGTCATCGCCGCCTTCGAGATCTGTCAATACTGTGCCGAGCAAGGCATCGAAAAATGCGACCCCGGCAACCCCGGCGGACGCATCTACACCGACTTCGGCTACGTCGCCTTCACACCCGCCTTCCACTCCTCAAGCTACCAAGGCCGATACATGGGCCAACCCTGCGGACTGGTCATCTCAATGGGCGGCCACAAAATCTACCACGCCGGCGACACCGCGCTCTTCAGCGACATGAAACTCATCGGCGAAATAGGCAAACCCGACATCGCCATGCTCCCCGTCGGCGACCGCTTCACCATGGGCCCCAAACTCGCCACCCACGCCGCCGAATGGGTCAAACCCAAAGTCGCCATCCCCATCCACTACAAAACCTTCCCCCTGCTCACCGACGACATCAGCGAGTTCAAACCCAAAGGCGTCGAAGTAAAAGAGATGCAGCCGGGGGAGCAATGGCACTGCGGGTAGCATCACAAATGACCGGCCCGCATCGTTAGACCGGGTTCACCTTATACGGATTCTGCTTAATTCATGGGTGACAGTTTTTCCCTCAGCCCCCGGCTTTGCCGGGGGATTGGCCACGATGATGGGCACGAGTTTTAATCGTGATCCGCATTATCCAGGGTGTTGTGCAACGGTTTAGCCCTAGCGGCGACGCCCGGAGCACACCGCATGGCTACGACAGCCAAACATCACCCGTAGGGTTAAACTAGAGCAACGCCACTTCAAGTGGCGAGGTCTTGTAATAGCCCCGCATGAATATGCGGGGTTCCCCGGATAACCATCCGCGCCGTGAAGTACCGACACGCTATAACGGGTGTAGAGAACGCTCTAAAACCGCTTTGCACTGCCACACCGTGTCCGGCCTAAAGGCGATCAGTATTCGTCGTGTCGATCATCGTCTTTCTTCTTGTCGCGTTCGTTGCCGATGATATACCCGCCGACAGCCCCGGCCCCGGCGCCGATCAGGGTGCCTTCGGTATCCCCGCCGATGGCCTGACCCGCCGCGGCGCCGATCACCGCGCCGATCAATACACCGCTCTGCGCATCGGTCTCGCAACCTGCCATCCCCCCGGCCGCTATCACCAGCGCACCGGCGAGCGCCAGAATCTTCATCGGCCCCGAGGGCTTTGTTGTGTTCTTTGACATCTCAATCACCTCACACGCTCCTTGAACAACGCGAACACCGCCGACGCGCACGGCTAATAGTCGTCAGACCCGCCGTCGTTGCCAGCCGCCTGGGGGTAATCGTCATCCAGCATCTGCCGCAGAGCCGCGGCGCTCGTGCTGTTGTCCCCGGCATCGATCGCCTCCGTGATCTTCGCGCGGGCGGCGCTGACATCGCCCCGCAGGTCGTAAAGCACCGCAAGCATGAACGCTTTGTCCGCGTCCGGCCGATCAGTGTCGTAGCCCGATCCGTATAACACGATAGCCTGGTCAATGGCCGCGGCCGCTTCGCCACTTTCGCGCACCAGGTGAAGTGCACCGACGTCGACCCCGACCGCTCGCCGCATCGCCCAGACGCCTACATCAAGATCACCGCCCAACGCCGCGGACAGCGCGTAGCCGATCTTCGGCAAGCCGTCACCTGGGCGGGCCGGGGCCTGGGCCGCGAAGTAACTCATCGCGCCACGGTGCCGTCCGTCCGCCAGCATCACCCACGCCTCGGTGTCTGCGGAAGTGCCCCGACCGTATGCCGTCGCACCACCTATCGAAGAGACCGGGGCTTGCCGGGTATCCACCCTGTAGGGGCTGGCAGCGACGCCGTTTGACCCGCCGTAATACACCCTGACTCGCGAACGGCTCGGGTAACCGGATGACCCATACCCCCCGTAGCCGTAGCTTGAACCGTAACGGTTGCGTATCGGCGGATAGCGGTAGTAGGAATTTCTGTACCCGTACCCGGACCCGTGTCCGTAACCGTATCCGCGTCTATATCCATAGCCGGACCCGCCATACCCATAGCGGGAATGACCGTACCGGGAATAGCCGTATCCTCGATGCCCGTAGCCGGAGTAACCGTAACTGGCATGCGATCCGCCGCGATGCCCAAAGCTCACATGCAACCCATGCCCACCACTGCGATGCCCGCTTTGATGCCCCCCACCATGACTACTCCCGTGCCCGCCGCGGTGTCCGCCTCCATGACCGGACTTGGCGTAAACCACCGTCGGCCCGGCAGCCGCAAAACTCAACACCGCCACCGCCGCCACGATCCAGCCCAAACCGATCCTGTTGGTACGCTTCCAAGTCATGGCACAACTCCCTGTGTAAGGGTCGGCCCCAGTTCGCCGAACACAGCGAATCCTATGGGCCGGCTACACCTATACCAACCACCACCAGCCGACGAATGTTCCGGGGTATCGGTAATACATCCATATATATAGACTTAACGATTCCCCAGCCCCTGCGGTTTCGGATGATTTCCCCTTATCCCGATGGGCCAAAAATGCCTCAAACCCAAAACCGCCACCCCCATCCACGACATAACCTTCCCCCTGCTCACCGACGACATCAGCGAGTTCAAACCCAACGGCGTGCAAGTCAAAGAAATGCAGCCGGGGGAGACGTGGACTTGCAACTAAACCAACCTCTCACCACGTCTCCTATTTAGCCTTACGTCCGTGGTTTAGTGTTGGGGCGAGCCCGAAACGAGGTCAGATCTCCTCGATTTCCTCCGGCTTATTTACATACTTCAGGCGGAGGTCGCACGATGGGCAGAACTCATCTTGCTCTGATATACCTCCCTTGCACGCCGGGCATTTCGTGAGGTCTTGCTCGATAAGATCATCCGCATAGTCATCATCGACATGTGACCCGCAGTCAACACCAAAGTATTTCTTTGCTGATTGTGATGTCAAAATGGAGGCGAAGATGATGAACAAAATGAGCTTGACGACAATCCCAGCCCCAGCCCCCGCCCCCGCAAGAAGGCCAAGGCCTATGTCGAGAGGGACAAGCCAGAGGAAGAGCTGGCGGGCCCAATTCTGCCCGACCAGAATCCCGATGCCCATGACGAACATGAGCATGGAAATTAGAAGGCTTAGTACCACCGCCAAGGCAACGATACCAGGAGCACCACTTAGCCCTCCACGAAGGGCATCCACGATCGAAATGAGTAGTAACACGCCAAGGATTGAAAAAATCATCAGGAAGATGGAGACGACGGTAACGCCAACAGGGCGCCGAGGTGTCTGCGCAGAGGGTCGCGAATCATCGACAGACCTGATTCCCAGAACGCTGTCCGTGTCGCCGCCCATGAGCGCCCCTTTCAGGATGAGTATTTCAACCAACCAAAAAGCCCCCGAAGGAAATCAATCCCTCCAAACAGGATCGCGCCCCATGCGATGAGGTAGGTTCCCCCTTCAGACGCGGCCTGGTAGGTCGCGGCAGTGACCACCGTTCCGCCGATGACCCAAAGGGTGCCGTAGATCATGTGGCGGGCGTATTGACTCGCCTTCGCGTTGCGCACCCGGACCTTGGACATGGATCGCTCGACCTGACTCACAAACTGCGTCGCCCACTCCTCCGACCAGTCCTGCTTCACTAACTCGGAAACCACATGTTCCTGGCTTTTGCCTTCGGCAAGGTCGCTTGCCACCGTTTCAGAAAGCTCGTCAATGGCTTTCTGTTCCTCGCGTGTTTGCGATTCATCTCTGACGCCTGGATGTTGAACGTTAGAGGCGGGAGTCTTTGACGGTTGGATCCCCAGTATCCGGTCGGTATCAGTGGTCATGGCGCGTCTCCCCCGCCTGGCGGAAGTACAGGACGATGAAGAAGAGGGCTAAGACTATATTGGCTAGAAGACTGAAGGACCATGATAGGATTGACATGATGAGTGTCCCGTCCCACAAAACGTCATTTTCTACGGTGTCTTGAATGAATCTAACGAAATGATAAATCCTAAACCCGACCCCCGGTAGATGGACGATGGCGGCAAGCAGTGTGATGGTTTTTAGCATCCGTGGTTCCTTGGTGAAGTGATGGTCCGCGATCTAGAGGCACGGTTCTTAAACGCGCAGCCGCTTATTCGACTTTCGATGTCACGATTCCGCATTGAACCCGCCCAATTAATCTGGATGACCCGCTGCGAAAGGCCGCTTGCCGGGCTTGGATATGCCGCCCAGAGAATTGCCTGTTGAGATTACGGTTACGGCAATCAAAAGTCAAGACTTTTTAAGCTATTCGATCTGGTTCATAGGGTCCAATCGGCCGGCTTGGTGCGCACGAAGTGGTACGGTTTGGTGGATAAAACGTCGGCCATCGCACATTTTTCAGACTGTTGTCTACGCAGAGATTTACGTCCATTTGGGTGGCCGCAATAACTGCCTATGTGCGCGCACACATGACGTTTCATCCAAGTATGGAGACGCAGTTTTTTCCTGGATTTACTTCCGGGGGGCGTCTGCCGACAACCTCACGACGGCGATCGTCAGCTACCCTGAGCATCCGCTGATTA
>JAJDCT010000484.1 GCA_029260695.1 Phycisphaeraceae bacterium | reverse complement strand
GGCCATATCGTCACGGATCGCCTCGGCTTGGGGTTCATCCAGGATGCGCTCTTCTTCGAGAACCTGGACCTGGTCCTCCAATGAATCGATCGTGCGTTGCAGGTTCATCCCGGCCGACACGCCTTCCCACCGAGGCATCGGTGCAAGCATCCCGCCGAGCACGAACACACACGACAAACCCAACGCGGTCAACGCCTGACCGCCGCGCCACCGGACTCGCAAAGGCGATGGGATCGATAGCCGCTGCGCCCAGACATCAAAGCCATCGATGTTGTTTGCCATCAGTAAACCACCGAGCCGACGTCGGCCGTCCACCACCGCGCGGGCCTGCTCGGCGCTGGGTCTTTCGTGCCAACCCAGCCAGCACGCGATCAGCCAGACGACGCCCAGCCCGATCGAACCGAGCCACCAACGGCCGCTATCCACGCCGGTGGCGAACCGTGTCGCCAGCGCCGCCGTGCCCCACAACAGCAGGTACCCGGTTGATAACAACACGCCCCACCGCAACACCGCCACGCGGAAGAGGTCCGCCATCAGCGCCGAAGAGACGGCCTGGGCCTGCGTATCTTGTAAGCCCATCGGGCTTTCGCCGAAGTGTTCCGTCATGGTCTGTCCCCGTGGCCGATCGAATGATGCGGTGAGCGAAAGATGCCCGGTATCCCAGCTCATCATCCCGCTGGATCGCCACCCATATATTAACACTTCTAAACGCCCAAAGACAGCACCTTCTGGCCTTGTTTTCCCCTATCGGGACTGTTGAATACTGGGCTCACCCCTTGGTACGCCTTATCTATATAAGGTGTTCGTGTCTGCCGTGCTCCAGACAGGACAAGCCCTGACCGGTCCTGTAACATCTCGGGGCTGTCACGGCCTATCGCGGAACGTCCTGGAGCCACACCGATGAGCAATGTCACGGACCCGGCGACACCGAACCTAACACCCAATCGCTCGGCCGGTGCACGGCTAGGCGTGATGATGTTCCTGCAGTACGCGGTCTGGGGTGTGTGGCTGCCCGTCATGGCGAATTATCTGGGTGCGGCGGTCGATAAAGGCGGCCTGGGTTTCACCGGCGCTCAGATCGGATGGATCCTAGGGCTAGC
Source organism: Phycisphaeraceae bacterium (assembly GCA_029260695.1). Taxonomy (GTDB): domain Bacteria; phylum Planctomycetota; class Phycisphaerae; order Phycisphaerales; family Phycisphaeraceae; genus JAJRRS01. Next base: position 2,924 of record JAJDCT010000484.1, on the reverse strand, counting down.
TGGAGCGATCGGTGCGATTGCCGCGCCGTTCATCGCCGGCCAGGTCGCCGACCGCTACCTGAATGCGGAGCGAGCCCTGGGATGGCTGCTGTTACTCGGCGGGGTCGTAAAAATCATCCTGGCTTATCAGACGAGTTACATGGCATGGATGGGCCTATCAATCCTTTACTCGGTGCTGTATATGCCGACACTGGCACTGACCAACAGCATCGCGTTTGCAAACCTCGACGACCCGGAAAGGAAATTCCCTCCGGTCAGGGCCCTGGGGACGATCGGCTGGATCGTGGCATCGGTGGCTTTCCCTGTGATCTGGATGAAAACCGACGTGCAACTGGTGCGTTACTGGCCTTTCATCGATGGGACGAATATCGAAAATGGAACAGCCCTGATCGCCGATGCCGTGATGATCTCGGGCATCCTATCGATCGGATACGCTTTCTTCTGTGTTGACATGCTGCCCAAGACACCGCCAAAGAAAGATGTCGCCCACCCGCTGGCTTTCGCCGAGGCGTTCAGCCTGTTCCGCCGGATCGATTTTACGGTACTGACACTCGTTGCGCTGCTGATCTCCATGATCCACCAGTGCTACTTCTTCCGCACGGGTCCGTACCTGGAAAACGCGATCGGGTTCGCCGTGTCGGATGTTGGGCCGGTGATGGCGATCGGCCAGGTCAGTGAGATCCTCGTGCTGGCCGTGCTAGGGCTGTTCATCAAACGGCTGGGGTACAAGTGGGTCCTGCTCCTCGGGACGATTTCCTATGTCCTGCGCTACGGCCTATTCGCCTACGTCCTCTCGGCCGAGATTCCCAGCAAAGCCGTCGTCCAGGCCGCAATGGTGTTGCACGGATTCAACTACGGCTGTTTCTTCGCGGGGGCGTTCCTCTATGTAGAAAAGGTCGCACCTCAGAACATCCGTCACTCGGCGCAGACCGTGTTCGGGATCATTATCTTGGGCATGGGGCCCGTGCTGGCGGGGTTCTACAACCAGTATTTTGATCGCTTCAAAGACGCCGCCGGCGCACAGCAGTACAATCAGTTCTGGTACACCCAGTCAGCGATCGCACTGGTATCCACGCTGATCCTGCTGGCGATGTTCCGCGCCTCGGCAAAGCCGGATGATCCAGGTGATTGACCCTGCCGTAAATACCGGCACGGATACCCCATCGTTTAGCGATGTGTAGGAGCGAACCATGAGTAAACCAGGATCCCTCATCACCCACGCCATCCTGCCGGCAATCATCGGCACAACCGTGTGCTTGTGTGTCACCGTCCAGGCAGACTACCACGACACCAAGCATAACGTGCCCACCAAGCAAGGGGTCGCAGACGGTTGGGAGCTGTTGTTCGACGGCGAGTCGCTGGAGAAGTGGCGCGGCTACAAGATGGAGGATGTCCCCGAGGGTTGGGTCATCCAGGACCAGTGCATCACACGCATCGGGCAGGACGGCTGGATCGACCTGATCACCCGCGAGATGTTCGACGACTTCGAGCTCTCGCTGGAATGGCGGATCGGCGAGGGCGGTAACTCCGGCATCTTCTTCAATGTCACCGAAGATTTCGATCACCCCTGGGACAGCGGCCCGGAGATGCAGATCCTTGACAACACACACCACGGCGACGGCCTGGACCCGCGCACCAGCGCCGGCGCAAACTACGCGCTGCACGCACCGGCCGAAGACGTGACCAAACCCATCGGTGAATTCAATCACGTGCGCATACTCGTCCAAGGCAACCACGTCGAACACCACCTCAACGGGGTTAAACTCCTTGAATACGAGATCGGCAGCGATGAATGGGAAGTACTCGTAGCCGACTCCAAGTTCAAACAGATGCCGGGCTACGGCCGATCGCCCTCAGGACACATCGCCTTGCAGGACCACGGCGACGTCGTCTCTTACCGTAACATCAAGATCCGCCGACTCGATACCGCTCAAACCCAGCCAGCCACTCAGGGAGACCATTGAAGTGACAGACTCCACCCCCACCACCGAACCGAAACAAACCGCGGGCCCATCACGCCGTGACTTCATCGTACGCACCGCCGCGCTTGCCGGCACCGCCGCCGTCCTCGGCGCAGCAACACGCAGCCACGCCAAGATCGGCCTGGACCCCAGCGCCAAGACGCCTAAATCCGGGGCACGCGCCCCACTGAACGAGGGCGACCCGATCCGCATCGGCGTCATCGGCGTCGGGGGGATGGGCACCAGCCACGTCCACGCGATGCTCGGGATCAACGAACGCAATGAGGCCAATGTCCAGCTCGTCGCCCTCTGTGATGTCTGCGAGCCCCGCTGGCAGAACGCCCTGATCGCCTGCGGTGAGAAGCAGCCCGGCGTGCAGACCGACACCTACGTCCACCACGAAGACCTGCTGGCACGCGACGACATCCACGGCGTGGTCATCGCCTCGACCGAACACTGGCACGCCCAACACAGCATAGACGCCATCGCCGCCGGCAAGGATGTCTACTGCGAAAAGCCCATGACGCTAAGGCTGCCCGAGGCCCTGCGCATGCGGCAGGTCGTCAAGGCCAACCCCGACATGATCGTGCAGGTCGGGACGCAGCAGATGATGCGGCCTAAGTACGCTGCCGCCAAGAAGCTCCTCGCCGAGGGCGCTATCGGAAAAGCGACCTTCAGCCAGACCAGCTACTGCCGGAACTCCAAGGAAGGCGAGTGGCTCTACTACAAGATCGACCCCGCCTGGGAACCCGGCAAGAACCTGGACTGGGAACGCTGGTGCGGATCGCTTGGGACACGCGAGTGGGACCCGCAGGTCTACGCGCGCTGGCGCCGTTACAAAGACTATTCCACCGGGATCATCGGCGACCTGCTGGTCCACGTCATGACCCCGATGATGTACGCACTGGATGCCGGCTGGCCCACGCGGGTCGTCGCCTCCGGCGGTCACTACGTCGACAAGGC
>JAJDCT010000483.1 GCA_029260695.1 Phycisphaeraceae bacterium | reverse complement strand
TCCACTTCTGCTTCTGTTTTTGCTTCTGCTTCTTCGGCTACCGCGGCAACCTCTGCCTGCGCATCATCCGTTGTCTGGGAAACCTCCGCCCAACCGGGTTGAGCAAAACTACTCACGGCCAAGAGCCCTAAAAGCCCTAGCTGTCTGAGAAATCCTATCCCTGATTTGGAACACATCGTTTTCATCATTGACTCCCGGCAGGAAAATAAATCGGTGTAATGGATCACTGGTTCAGATAAGGATATGCCCTATCCGCTTCTCTGTCCTGACACAATCATTCTTCGGCGCCCCAGGTCTGATTAACATGGCAGGTGAACCGCACTCCAAATGCCCACGGACAGGCCCGCAGCGGGTACTTGGGCCACGGGAAGGTGGCCCGGTGGCTCGACACAAGTGCCCCACGGCGATCGCCTATCTCGCTTGGTCAAACAGTGCCTCAAGGTGCTCCAGTGGGAAGCTGGGTAAGAACGCTGTAATTTCTGAATTTACGGGTGATTTTGACGTGAGTTTGACACCCGTAACCGCTTATCGGACCAAAAGATGGTGTCGATTCAGAAAATCTGGTGTTTTTTTCAAGCACTCGAGTGTGGACCTTGGACAACAGGCGGTATTATCGGTATAATGCGTCCACGCGGGACGAAGAACTTGTCGGTCATGTAACATAAGTAAGCTGCCGGGTTAATAGCAATTGGAAGCCTAAAACCCGGCTCAATCGGAGTGGTTTGTAGGTTGCGGCACACAGGTTGTGAGATACCAATCGACGCAATCGCAGCCCCAACTCTTGTGTGTTGATGGCTTCGAGGGAATCAGGTGGAACCAGCCGGCCTCGCAACAGACCGCCGGCCAAGCATGAAGGACGTTTGACTATGAAATCTATCATCACCGCAATCGCTGCCGGGACCGTTTTGAGCTTTGTGGGCCAGGCTTCGGCTCTGACCCTGTCTGGCGATGTGAACATGGTGTTCGCTCCCGCCTCGGTGCAGCAAAACGACCGTACCAACAACAACCGAGCGCTGCTCTTCACCGAGCAGACCAACAGCACACTTGCCAGCAGCATGAATGTCGATGCATTCTTGCCAGGCACATACGACGCCTCCGCAGCGGCAGCAGGCCGTACCCTCGCCGCAGGACGCACCGTCACCAGCTACTTCCTTCACGCCGATGTCAGCGATAACGCCGTCACCCCCACGAGGATGAGCGGCAGCATCACCTTCAACGACAAAATCCTCGGCGTGATCTTCGGCAACTTCAGCGTCAGTGACGCACTGGTCGGGGCAGCCGGCACCGCCTACGAAACTCAGGGCGGACACGGCCTGGATCTTTCAGACCCCAACGGCGACAGCTTCCGCATCAGCAACAACCGCATGCGGCTTGACTTCAACTTCAACGTCAGCGGCATCACCGACCAGGTCCGGATCATCACCGCGGGGAACGCTCCGCTGGCGGTCCAGGAAAACCCGATCCCTGAGCCCGTGACCCCCGCCCTCCTGGCGATGGGACTAGGCAGCCTGGCCCTGCGTCGCCGGCACACCGCCTAAGCGACACCATAGCAACGTCCACCTCGACGACCCGTGGCTCACACCGCGGGTCGTTTTTTATTGCTGTGCCGTGGTGATGTGACCTGTACTCGTGGGTTACACAGAAAGTGTGCGATCTGCGACCACGGCGTGGTGGGCCCAATCCTCGTTCCTGGTTGCGATTCTGCGTCTTGCGATGGCCCATGTCATACCGGCGACTGAACCGTCTCCAGCAACCTCTGCATGATCCGCGACGCGACCATGCCGTCGCCGTCGTGTGAATAGCTCTTAGGGATCACCCGGTGGGCGAAGACCTGAACGACGTTGCGGGTGATATCCTCTGGGATGACGTAATCCCGGCCGCTGACCAGGGCGGTGGCCTTGGCGGTATGCATCAGCGCCAGGGCACCACGGGGTGACACCCCGGTCTGAATCTGCTCATCCCGACGGGTAGCGTTGGCAATCTGGACGACGTAATCAACCAGGGTCTGGTCGATCTTGAGTTCTTGCACACGGTCCTGGAGGTTGACCAACTCCTGGGCGGTCAGCACCGGCCGAAGGTCACCCAACGCATTGCGCGACGGGTCCAGCGTCAGGATCCGTGACTCGTCCTGCGGGCTTGGGTAACCCAGGCTGATCCGCATCAGGAAACGGTCGAGCTGGCTCTCCGGCAGGAAGTAGGTCCCCTCGAACTCAAAAGGATTCTGCGTGGCGATCACGATGAAAGGCTGAAGCAGCTTGTGGGTGTGCCCGTCGATCGAGACCTGCGCCTCGTTCATCGCTTCCAAAAGCGCCGACTGCGTCCGCGGGGTCGTGCGGTTGATCTCGTCCGCCAGGACGATGTTGGCGAAGATGGGCCCGGGCTTAAATATGAATTCGCCCTTCTGCTGGTCCCAGACGGTCACCCCCAGCACATCTGACGGCAGCATGTCCGGCGTCATCTGGAGCCTGGCCATCCTGCAGTCCAAACTACGGGCCAATGCCGTGGCAAGCATCGTCTTGCCCACGCCCGGCACGTCCTCGATGAGCATGTGGCCCTTCGCCAGCAGGCAGATGATCAGCTTGTCGATCGCCTGCTGGTTGCCCAGGTAGCACTTCTGGATATTGGACCTGAGGCGTTCGAGCCGTTGCATTGGCCGATTCCGGGAACCAGTTGGAAGAAACGTGAGTATAACAGTCGGGGGCGGGTGATGCCGTACAGACCTGTAAAGTCTCGCGAGGCGGCCACCGGCTACACCCCGGCAAACAGTAGATTATCGGCAGGGCCCCACCGCCGCGTTGCCAGATGCAACTTTTCGGCACACCGGCACGGGACAACCGATACTTACACTTGCGCGTGTGTATGATGCCCCTACCGCTCAGCCAAGCGGCGACACCGGGCCCCGGCGAAGCGACAGAGAGCCTCCTTTGCAGTTTGAACGACTCTACGAACTACTGGCACGGGTCCAGGGCCACCTGAAAGAAGGCCCCTTAGAAGTCGCCATCGAGATGGCGGTGATCTGGATCGTCGTCTTGGTGGTCTACCGCTTCCTGAGGGGGACACGTGGTGCCCGTGTCATCAAGGGCGTGGCATTGATCTTGGTTGTCGGCGTGTTCTCGATCCAGCTCTTCGGCCAAGAGGGGGCCTTCGAGCGGCTTAACCTCCTCTACGCCAAAGCCCTGCCGATCGTTTCGCTGATACTCATTATTGTGTTCCAACCCGAGCTGCGCCGGGCACTGGTGAGGCTGGGCGAGGCAAGATTCTTCCGGCAGACAGGGCTGCGAAGGGCCCGTGTCATCGAAGAGCTGGTCTCGGCGATGCAGTACCTGTCACGGAACAAGATCGGCGCCCTGATCGCGATCGAACGCCGGGTCGGCCTGCGCGGGATCGTCGAACTAGGCACACGCCTGGATGCGGAAGTCACCAAGCAGTTGCTGGATACCATCTTCTGGCCCGGTTCCGCGCTGCACGACATGGGTGTGGTCATCCGCGGCGACCGGATCGTCGCCGCCGGCGTGCAGTTCCCCCTCGCCGACGGCGAGAGCCTCCCTCAGGAATTAGGCTCACGCCACCGCGCCGCCATCGGGCTCAGCCAGGAGACCGACGCATTGATCCTGATCGTCAGCGAAGAGACCGGCACGATCAGTATCGCCGAACGAGGCGAACTCAAACGAGAACTCACCGCCGACGACCTCCGCCCGATCCTAAGCAAGGGCTTCGGCAGCGTCACCATTACCCCCAAAGAACCCGCCGCCTCCGCGGAGCCTGAGGATCAAAGTGACTCCACCATAGAGGGAGACTTCGGCAAGTAGCCGGACCCATCAAACATGAAAAAGGGTGTACTACTTGAGAGCCTGGAAACCATCTTGGTGGTCACCGTGATCACCATGCTGATCTGGCTGTACGCCGAGGGTGAGACGATCCGTACCGATGACCGCACGATCCAGGTCCGCTTCGTCGCGCAGACAGGGCTGGCCATCACCGTCTCCGGCCAAGAGCCCGGCACGACCACCCTACGTATCCCCGCAACCCTCCAGACGTCCCAAGGCGACTGGGAAAGGATCGCCGAATGGGTACGCGACGAAATCATCGAGATCGAAGTGAACGCCCCCGCCCCGGAAACCGCAGAGTCAGAGCAGACCCTCAACCTCCTGGACGCCTTGAACAACTCACCCCTGGCCGACAAGCGTGCATTCGTGAAAGAAGTGTCCCCCAGGTCCGTCACGGTCAGGGTTCAGAAACTCGTCACCGTAGAAATGGGCCTGCGTGTCGACCCCGGAGAAATCAAACTCACCGCGGACGAACCCACCTTCTCCCATGAGAATGTCCCGCTAGACAAGATCCAGGTGGAATTACCCGTCACCGACGCCAAAATGGCCGAAGATCTCAAACTCATCGCTCGCCTTGACAATATTGACCCCAACACACTCAAAGAAGACACCCACAACGTACGCACCGTTGAGCTGAGCCTCCCGCCGGAGCTTCAAAACAGGCCCCATATCACCCTCGCACGAAACAGCGTCGAGGTCTCCTTCCTGGTGGATAAACTCACCGAAGAGTATGAGCTGCCCCGCGTACAGGTCCGCCTGACGATCTCAGACGATATCACAGGTCAATACCGGATCCAGATCGACCCAGACACACAAAAGTTCATCAAGGTCATGCTCAAAGGCCCGGAACAAGCGATCAACCGCATCAAAGAGCAGCCCGATCTGGTCAGCGCGTCGATCACCCTCAAACTAAGCGACCTCCAAAACGACGCACCACACGACGCACCGCTGGATATCGACGTACCCGAGGGGGTCACGGTC
>JAJDCT010000482.1 GCA_029260695.1 Phycisphaeraceae bacterium | reverse complement strand
TTCGCACATGTCGGCGATGCGCAGGGTGTTCTCGCAGGCCTCGGTCCACTTTTTGTGGTTCATCGCGGCGTACATCTGCTCGGCACTCTTGAGGTAGAGCTGCGTGGGGTACTTCATCCGGCTCTCGTCGCTGACGAGTTTGCCGGTGGAGATACAGCACAGGGCGTCGTGCGGGCCGTGGTCGTTTTCGAGCAGGAAGTGTACGTCGTTGGTGGCGACACAGCCGATGCCCATGCGGTCGGCGAGGTCCATCAGTGCGGGGTTGACTTGGTCCTGCTCCGGGATGTGCTTTTGCAGCTCGATGAAGAAGCGGTCGGGGCCGAAGATCTCGAGGTAGGTCTCGGCGATCTCTTTGGCGCGCTTGCGGTCATCTTTCATTAACGCGCTAGGGATCTCCCCGCCGAGGCAGGCGCTGGTGCAGACCAGGCCGTCTGAGTATTGCTTGAGGACTTCTTTGTCGATGCGGGGCTTGTAGTAGAAGCCCTCGGTGTATGCGATGGACCCGAGCTTGAGGAGGTTCTTGTAGCCCTGGTGGTTTTGAGCGAGCAGCAGGAGGTGGTAGCCGCCGTCCTTGACGCCGGTGGCGGTGCGGTTCTTGCGTGACTCGGCGGCCATGTAGGCCTCGATGCCGATGATGGGCTTGACGCCGGCGGCGACGGCCTTGGAGTAGAAGTCGACGACCCCGAAGAGGCAGCCGTGGTCGGTGATCGCGATCGAGCTCTGGTCAAGTTCCTTGGCACGCTTGACCAGGTCCGCGGTCTTACACGCCCCATCCAACAGCGAGTACTGGCTGTGGACGTGCAGGTGTACGAAAGATTTGTCCGGTTTGCTATTCGCCATCCCTGGCAGGCCCTGAGGGGTTGGGTCGGTGACCGCGTGTGGCCTCACATCCACGCATTTGGATCAATCACCGCCGATCTGCCAAAGGTACCGCCGGGCGGGGGTTGTGTCTATGGCTTGTTATCCCTGAAATCGTGGGGTCATTTCTGGTAAGTCTACGATTGATCTTAGATTGGATGATCGTGGGGAACCGGTCAGATTTCTCACTAATTTTCATCGGGGTTGAACGGTGAGTAGTCCTTTAAGACCCAGCGGTGTGGTATCGCCTGGGGGGTGCGGACGACGCGATCGGGTGTAAAGGACACCGATCGGCCGGTGTCGGCGTAGTCGTCGTCCGAGGGCGTCGCCCAGTTAACCTGGGCCCGGCCGGAGAGCTGCAGGGTGTCGCCGGTATTGAAGTCGATAAACAAAAGACCGGCCCTGGGGTCGCTGGTGAGGTTGCCAAGGGTCTGGAACATGTTGTTGCCGGCGTAATCCTTGAAGGTGATCTGGCCTTGAGCGGTGACGCGGACGAATCCGGGAGTGCCGCCGCGGTGCGAGACATCCGCGCCGTGATCTTGTGCGAGGCTGGCGATGAAGAAGGTGTCGGCCCGACGGATCAGGTCGATGTCACCCGCTGACAGCGTGGAGTCGGTGGTCGCGGGCGCTGGTTCAGGTGGCGTGTCGTGGACGGTGACGTCACGGCGTTGGATGTACTTGGGGCAGTTGCCGTAGGCTTGGTCGACCTTGATGGTTAGTGAATCACCGGTGCGTGTGGCGTTACCGTTGAATCGGAAGCGCTGGCGGGTCGCCATGTCGATGGCGAGGAACCCGGCGGCCCGCGGAGTCCCCGGCTCCCCTCCTGGGATTGTGTTGTTATTTAGCGGGTCGCTGTGCGCTGCGTTTGCGTGGAGTTCGACCGTGCGTGCGTCGGTAGTTTGGATGAAGCCCGGGTCGCCGGTGAGTGCTGAGGCCCAGACGGAACCTTGCGCATCGACCCCGCCTTGGAACAGGATCGGCAGGGTGGCGAGGAAACCGTCCGCGCCTTGGGGCAGTTGGGGTACGATGATCCGGCCGACCTTCTGGGCCTGGGTCGATACGCCGGCCCGGGCCTGCACCGCCAATTCACCTTCGTGGTAAAGGTTAGTCATCGTTGTTTTCCAATGCCGCTTGCCAGGCGGGATCGGGCCCGCAAAGGTGGTCGTGTATCTGGGGGTCTTGGCCTTGCTGTCCTGATGTTACAACGGCTGCGTCGGCGTATCGCAGTTCGGATGCCCCGACCGGCACATCGTTGGCGCTCATGTCACGGAATCTCATCAGCCCGCTGTCGTCAAATTCCCAGTGTTCGTTGCCGTGTGTGCGGAACCACTGCCCGGCGTCGTTGTGCCACTCGTATTCAAATCGCACACTGATTCGGTTGTCGGTGTACGCCCACAACTCTTTCATCAGGCGGTACCCGTTCTCCGCCGCCCATTTGCGGGTGAGGAATTTTTCGATCTCCACTCGGCCCTGAAAGAATTCATCGCGGTTGCGCCATCGGCTGTCGATAGAGTACGCTTTGGCAACGCGCGCGGGGTCCCGTGTGTTCCATGCGTCTTCGGCGGCCTGGACTTTTGCCAGTGCCTTGGCGCGGTCGAAAGGGGGCTTGATGTCTGTCGGTGAGGGCATGGGGGTGATCCGTCGTCTGGTGTAGGTGTGTTGATCCGTGGAGGTAAAGCCCGGGGCGGCGGTTGGGCCGGCCCGGGCTGGGTTGGAGGGCTTAGGTTGTGGGGACGCTGCGTGCGCCTTCGATCGCGGCGGCGAGCACGTCCTTGGATTGGTAGCCGGCGAGTTGGTTGACGACTTCTCCGTTATGGAAGACGACCAGCGCGGGGATCGACTTGATGCCGAACTTGCTGGCGAGGTTCTGGTTGGCATCGACATCGAGCTTGCCGACGGGTACGTCGCCTGCGAAGTCGTCCGCCAGTGCGTCGATCACGGGGCCGATCGCCTTGCATGGCGGGCACCATTCGGCCCAGAAGTCGACCAGGACCGTGCCTTGATGGTCGATGACCTGCTCCTGGAAGTTTTGCTCGTTGAACTCCAGTGTGTTTTTGCCTGCCATGATGATGCTCCTTTCGGTTGATGAAACGACGTACGGGTTGCGTTGACTGATCCCCCGGCCAAGCCGGGGGCTGGGGGGAGCGGCGCGACAAGCCGCGGCGCTTCGTGAAGAGAGTTATGCGGTGGCGGGTTGCAGTTCTGGTGATTTTCGTCGTGTTGTTCCGTCGCCGCCTGCGTCGACGCCGCCATCGACCGGGAGGATGACGCCCGTGACCCACTGGGCGTTGGCGAGGTAGAGCACGGCGTCGGCGATGTCCTCGGGGGTGCCGTACCGGCCCAGCGGTTGCAGGTCGTGCAGCGCGTGGAGTTGTTCGTCGGTCAGATCGCCATACAGCGGTGTGGGTACCACGCCCGGGGCGACAGCGTTGATGCGGATGTTGTCTTCTGCGAGTTCGGCGGAGAGATTCTTGGTTAGCGCGGTGATCCCGCCCTTGGCGGCGATCGGTGCGCTGGAGGTGATGCCTGCGACGCCGTTGAGCGCGAGGATGGTGCTGATGTTGACGATGGACCCGCCGTTCCCTTGCTTGCGGAATTGGCGCACGGCGGCCTGGGAGAGCACGAATGTCCCACGGACATAGCCCAGGAAGCTGTCGAGTTCGTCGGCGGTGTAGTCGGTGAAGGGTTTCATGCTGAAGATGCCGGCGTTGTTGACCAGGACGTCGATGCCGCCGAACCGTTCGACGGCGGCGGCGACGAGTTTGCCGGCGGTCGTGGCCTGGGTGATGTCCCCGGCGACGATCGCGACACGGTCGGGCTGACCGAGTTGTTCGGCGGCGTGTTGGAGCTTGGATTCGGTCCGGCCGTTGAGCACGACGTTAGCGCCTTGTGCCAGGAAGGCTTCGGCGACGGCGTACCCGATGCCGGTGGCGCCGCCGGTGATGAGGATGGTTTGTGTGTCTG
>JAJDCT010000481.1 GCA_029260695.1 Phycisphaeraceae bacterium | reverse complement strand
AGCAGGGCCTGGGGGTCGGGCGCGGAATGACTCCGGGGGGGCGGTCGCCAGCAGTCGTAGTCGGTGGGCATGGCGATCATCGCGTAGGCGATCTCGGCTTCGCGGGCTAACTTCGCTTCGGGCATGGCGGTCATCCCGATCAGGTCACCGCCCCACCCCCCGGAGCGGTGCATGTGGGATTCGGCCTTGGTGGAGAACGCGGGGCCTTCCATGACGATGTAGGTGCCTTTTTCGTGGACGCGTATGCCGTCGAGGTGTTTGGCGGCGTCGAGCAGCCAGTTGCGCATCACGGGGCAGAAGGGTTCGGCGAACTCGACGTGGACGGCGGCGTGTTCGTAGAAGGTGTTGGCACGCTTGGTGGTCTTGTCGATGAGTTGGTCGACTATGACCAGGTCGCCGGGGGCAACTTCTTCGCGGAGCGACCCGGTGGCGCCGCTGGCGAGGATGTGGGTCACGCCCAGGCTCTTGAGCGCGTAGATATTGGCGCGGTACGGGACGGCTGATGGGTTGAGTGTGTGGCCTAGGCCGTGGCGTTGGAGGATGGCGACCTCACCCCCGGCCCCGCCCCAGTTGGCGAGGGTGATCGGGGAGCTTGGCTTGCCAAACGGGGTGTCGACCTCGATGGTTTGGCCGGCCTCGGTGCCCAGCGCGTCGCCGAGCCCGCTGCCGCCGATGATGCCGATTTTAACTTTCGTTGTGGGTGCTTCATTCATAAGTAGGGATGATACCCAAAGGCCCCGGGCCCGCAGTGGCACGGGTGCGTGACGCCGTAAACGGTTGGTGTTTGTGGCTGCTCAGGAAATCCGCGGATGTGCTGTAACCTCCCAATGGCCGTGTGCGTATCGGTAGGTGAACCCCGAGCACACCCTGTGTGAGACCGAGATTTTCACGATGAAACGACTCATAGCGGCTGATGATGCCTCAAGGCCAAGCCGGGGAACCGATTTTCTTCTGAGGCCGCTGTCTGGGGTGTGTCATATCGAGGCACAATCCACGACTACCAAACGCGATGCTCAAGCCAAAAAGATCCTCCGAAACGCATCAGCACAGGGGTACCCCTCATGGAAAATCACATCTCCTTCGAGGCAGGGACGGCCGGGGATGTCATCACGCGGCGACATCCAACACAGGCCTTACTTAGTCAGCAGCCCTCACGGGAACCCTCAGCCAAACCACACCAAGCGCAGTGGTTGGGGCTGATGGGCCTTGGGTGGCTTATCGCGGGCGCTGCTTTGGTTGTGTGGATGGGAGAGGTTCAGTGGATCAAGGCCTACATCGACGCGGGCGTGTGCAGTCAGACGTGGGTTTTTCAGGGCATCTGGTACCCGTCGATGCCCGAACTGCTGGGCGTATGGATGGCGGGCCCCGGCGGACCAATCAGCCTGCTGGTGTTGACAGGCGCGATGTTGATAGGGATCGCGGGCCTACGCAACGCCAGGCACGAGGGGGTGTCTGGGTTAGACCGGTTGCTTACCATGCTGTTGGCGCTAACCTTGCCGCTCTTGGCCATCAACTTCACGATCGCGTCGGGGATCGAGTTCGCCAGTAAACTGGTAGTAGCCCCGTACTTCGATCAGAGCCCCTTCGCCTTAAACGTGTGGTCGGCAGTTGCGATCGGTTCCGCCGTGGCCGCGAGTCTGGCCATTGACCTTTTGGTTCTGCGGTGGGCTTGGCGAGGGAATCATCGGGGGGAGACGGTTCCCAGGTCCTTGTAACACCCCGCACTCGCCCGACGTATCCATGGGTGAGCCCTGATTCACCCGCGTCAAACCGGAGATTTTCACGATGAAACGACTCATAGTGACCGCAACCCTGACTCTTATGACCCTCGCCTCGCTGCCGGTATCGGCACAGGATACGACGCTTGTGCCGGAGGACGCGAGTTTTACGCTGGTGACGAACCCGTCGAAGGTGATGCAGAGCCGGCTTGGGCAGACGATCCTGGACCGCATCCGGGTCGAGGAGCCTCAGGTCGATGAGATGATCGACGAGTTGTCTGAGACGGTCGGGATCGATCTGCGGTCATCGCTTGGGCAGACGATATTGTTTGGGACGGGGTACGAGCGTCGGAGCTTCGCGTTGGTGTCGGATATCGGGCCGACGTCGGGGAATATCAACGGGCTGCTGCTGGCGGCACCGGGGTACGACTCGAGTGTGTACCGCGAAAAGGTGATCGTGCATTCGCTGCCCAGTGAAGATAAAGAGGGGAACGCTGACCGGATTTTCTGTGCGATGCCCAAGCGGCCGGGGTCGGGCCCGGGGGCGGGGTCGTATTACCTGGTGGCGTCGTTCGACCCGCAGCGTACGCGTGACATGATCGACCAGACGCTGGACGCCAACGCCAGTCTGACCCCGTTGGACGCGAACGGCGGGACGCTGATCGAGGCGTGGTTCAACGGGCTGCCTGAGTTGGTCCGTGTCGCGGGAGCCGATGGCCCACCGTCCGCGGTGGCGGAGATGGTGCAGCGGGCTCACCTTTCGTTGAACGAAGTCGGCGATTCGGTGTCCGGCGAATTGACCCTGACGATGGTAGACAGCCTCCGTGCCCAGCAGGTGTTTGAGCTGATGCGTGGCGGGCTGGCGATGGTGCAGCTGGTGGCCACGGCCAACCCCGAGGCGCAGCCGATCGCCGACATTGGACGGATGATCAACATCCAACACACGCCGGATGATTCGGATGTGACCGCCAGGATCGACTGCTCCTACGACAGGCTCGAGCAGATACTGGAAACGCTCAACGGCATGTAGTTGGGCGCCATTTTCAGGCACGAACCACGACGTACCTATAACGGCCGTGCCCGGGAATGTAAGGCTTATGGTTTAGCGGGCGATCGCAGATCGCCGGGTTGGGCCCACGGGGACACGCGGATCAACGATCCGCCGCTAAACGAGGGATTGACCTCGGACGGTTCGTGAAAACGATCACGTAAGTAAACGGACAGATGGAACCGGCACGTTGAGTGACACAAGCCCGACAGACACCAGACAGCTGGACGCGCTGAGCGAGGAAGCACTCGCCCGGCGAGTTCAGCTTGGTTGCGTCCGTAGCTACGAAGAGTTGGACCGGCGGCTGCGGCCCAGGCTGGTGTACCTGTTGCATAAGCGGACCGGTAGCCGGGAAGATGCCGAGGATCTAGCGCAACAGGCGTTGATGCGGGCGTACCAGCAGATCGACCGTTACGACCCGGGGCGGAGTTTCAGGACATGGCTATTCACGATCGCGGTGCGTTTGTCGATCGATGCCTATCGCAAACGAGGCATCCAATCCACGGGCGAGGGGGCCGAGCGGACGGTGGACCCGGGGCCGGGACCCGCCGAGACGGTCAGCCTGCGTGACGGGCAGCGCCGGCTGTGGGCCCTGGCGGACCGTGTGCTGGACCCGACGCAACGGACGGCGCTGTGGTTGCACTACGGCGAACAGCAAAAGGCCAAGGAGATCGCAAAAACCCTTGGTATCACAGCGGTCCATGTGCGAGTGCTGCTGTTCCGTGCGAGGCGGGTAATGATGGCGCACCTTGAAGAACCCGAGGCACCGCTGACACAGCAGAAGATCCCCCAACCGGTCTCTGCAAAGTCGGCGGCTCCAGCCCAGATCGGCCCGCGAGAGGTGAATAGGGCAGCCACTTTGTATGACAACCCGAGCCTAAGCGAAGGAGCCATGAGATGATCCGTTGGCTATCACAACTGTGGGTCAGCACTTCGATCGACCGGGGCGAACGGCCATCGCGGCTGTGGCTTTGGTCATTCGGTCGTTTCGCGTCGCACCGCCGATTCGTATCACAACTAAGCCAACTCGACGGGCAACTCAAGCGTCAGGCTGCCTCGCAGCAACGGGCGATCGCTCGTGAAGGCCTGCCGATTGGGCGTTACAGCCCACGATCGGCCATGGATCACGACGGGGCAGGTGACACAGGTGCGGGGTTATTCGCAGGTGGCGTTGGCTGGCTTCGGCCGGCACTGGCTACGGGAACACTCGCCGTGATGGTAACGGCGGCCTGGCTTGCTTGGCCAGGTGACCCGACACAAACCCCCCAGGAACTCCGTGCGGCCACGGCTGAATCATTTGCACGGGTTTGGGGACCGTTGAATCGGCAGGCCGAGGTAACCGGGCGGGCGTTGCGGGAGCAGACCCGGCAGGTCACCTTGTTGCCGCAGAAGCTCCCGGCGGTCGACCGGGTGATCAACGACCTGGGTGTAGCGATCGAGTCACCGATCCGGGACGAGGTTCAACGGTTCAAGAACGACCTGCGTGAACCCTTTATCTACCTGGCTGGCCAACTGCCGAGGCTTCCACAGAGCCGCAAGCAAGCCCCGGAAGAGATATGAGCCAGAGCCAGAGCATCCCTGCCCATGATGCCACCAAGTAAGACCCCTCGACACCCACCAGACAGATGCCCTTATGGCACTTCTGTGAACCAGGGCACTAAATACCCGTACTACCCGTCCTGCCGTACAATGTGTATCTGACAGGGATCGTGAATACGGGTTCTGCGAAGGGTCGGATTTGGAAAGCCAGGCATTCCGTGAATTAGCGATGGGGGAACTGGACTCGGTGTACCGCATGGCGATGCACCTGGCGCGGAATCCTGAGGACGCGTCAGACCTTGTCCAAGAGACCTTCCTCAAGGCGTTTAAGGCCGAGGCCCGGTTTGAGCTGCGT
>JAJDCT010000480.1 GCA_029260695.1 Phycisphaeraceae bacterium | reverse complement strand
AGGAACCACAGGGCCTGACGGATGACTTTGTGCGTTTCCTGTGCGTCTTGGGAGGTCGCGGTCTTGCCGGTACCGATCGCCCAGACGGGTTCGTATGCGATGGTGACCCGAGCCATCTGAGCATCGCTGACCCCGGCGAGCCCGTACCCGAGCTGCCCGGTATTGATGTGATGGGTTTTATCTGCCTCGCGTTGTTCGATTTTTTCACCGATGCAGAGGATGACCTCGAGCCCTGCTTCGAGTGCGGCGAGGACCTTGTCGTTGATCAGGGTGTCCGGCTCACCGATGACGTGGCGTCGTTCGGAGTGGCCGACCAGCACGACCGAGGCGCCGACGTCCTTGAGCATGGCCAGGCTGACCTCGCCGGTGTAGGCGCCGTTGGGCTGGTGGTAGAAGTCCTGGGCCCCGAGCTGGATGGGGCTGTTTTTGGCTGCGAGCGCCTGCCCGATTTTTTCGAGTTGGGTGAACGCGGGGAAGACGGTGGCCTGGACCTGGTCGCCGGCGGTGAAGCCGTCCGCCAGCTTCGAGGCCAGTTCCACGGCTTCCTGACCGCTGAGGTTCATTTTCCAGTTACCGCCGACGTAGGGTTTGCGCGATGACACCGTGATGCTCCAGTTTCTAAGGGGATATTCGAGCCGGGCATTATACAGGATTCATCTGCCCTTGATGCGCGGGCTGGAGCACCGCCGTTGGGGTCGCGTGTACGGCTGCGAGGGGCTGTTTTCGCGGGGAACCCTGTGCTATACGGATCACGATTAAAGCTCGAGCCCATCACCATGGCCAATCCCCGGCAAAACCGGGGGCTGAGGGAAAAACGGTCACCCATGAATTAAGCAGAATCCGGATTATCTGGGATATACGGGGATTCGGCGGGGGGCAGTCTCCCGGGGGGGGAGGCGCAAAAGCAGGTCAGGCGGGGGTAGCCGAAACGTCCTGAACGGGGTGCGGCTGGGTGGGGGCGACCGGTTGGGTATGAGTCGAGGCCGGCAGGGGGGTGATCTCACAGCCGGACTTGAGCAGCTTTTGAGCCCCACGCTCTTTGAGGTCTTTGATGACCCGTTTGACCAGCCGCCGAAGGTCCTTGGTCTTGACCTGTTCGTCGACTTCCAGGCACTGGCTGCCGTCGGCAGACAGGACGCGGACCCGTAGGCGGAACCAGTGGGCGTCTGCGTTGCGTTTGGCGGGTGTGGGGGGCTGCTTGGATTGCTCTGCGAGCACAGCGATGGGACTGTGGCAGTCCCCGCCGAGCCCGGCAACCACCTGGCGCTCGGCGTGTACGGCGGTCGAGGCCTCGGGGTTGTTTAATGGCAGACAGCGAGTCAGCGTGACGTGGTCGTTGGCCCGGCACTGGATTGCCAGTGCGCCCTGACAGGCTGCGGGCAACATGTCATCCAGCGGGATCGGGTGGGCGGTGTGCTCGGTCATGCCAAGTCGGCTTAGGCCGGCGAAGGCGAGCAGGGTGGCGTCGTAACGCTTTACGCCTTCGGGGTTGAGTACTTTGTCCAGGCGGGTCTGCACGTTGCCGCGCATGAGGTCGATCTTCAGGTCGGGGCGTAGCTTAAGCAGGTGCGCCGCCCGCCGAGGGCTCGCGGTGCCGACCACGGCGTCTTGAGGCAGGTCGTTGATAGACGCCAGGCCCTGGGGTGTGATCAGGCAGTCTCGGACATCGGCTCGGCGTGGGACCGCTGCGAGCACCAGCCCGGTTGTGTCAGAGGCGGGGAGGTCTTTGAGGCTGTGGACCGCGAGGTCCGCCTCATTGGTTAGCAGCAGGCGTTCGACGTCTCGGGTGAACAAGCCTTTGCCGCCTTGATCCGCAAGTGATTGGCCAAGTGCCTTGTCGCCCTGGGATTCGACCCAGCGGAATTGCACTTCGATCTTGGGGTGCAGCCGGTTAATCATCCGGCCGACCAACTCCGCTTGCATTCGCGCCAAGGGGCTGCGTCGTGCGGCAATCACTATGGGTTTTTGGCTTCTTCGCAAATTCGGGTGCTCCCACCGGCAACTACTATAACCACAATTGACCGGTTTGTGTGGATCATCTTGAGGAAAAACAGCCGACAATGTCCGGCGACGGCCTGCCGCGATACCGCGGGGTTAAAAGATGGATTTACGGTATTGCGAATGACATTGCAATCCGTGTCGGGCAGGGTCCGGGCGTGTATTCCTCTTGACTTTGACGGGTGGATTTGCTAGTCGATCCGGTGAGGGGTGTCTGGCGAAGAAACGATTGCGGGGTTGAGTGTCACCGAGAACACTGGGCGAAGAGAAGGCAGCGGAGCGGAGGGGGAGGCGACCGCAGATTGCGCAGATGGCACAGATTCAGATTAAGAGCAGGCGCGACAAGTCACGGCGCTTCGTGGGGGGGTACCCACAGATGAACAGGATGTGCGGGATGGAAGAGGAAGGCAGCGCAACCGCTTCATCCTGACCATCGTGTCTATCCGTGGATCACGCCCGGATCTTTTTTACTTCTCTGTGCCTCTGTGGTTAACGCTTGATTTCTTTCCTGTCTTCCTTGGCGTCCTTAGCGTCCTGGCGGTTGAAGTTCCTGATCTAAAAGACCTCACGAGGTCCCGGCGGTAACGGCAGGCGCGGGATCGTCGGGACCGGGTCGAGTCCGCGTCCTGTTTATCCGTCATCTGGCCGGGGCGATCCGCTTGCAAGGCCCGTCACCGGCCACACCTTTTGAGTGTAGCGTTCCGTGGGGGCAGCCCGTGAGTCCCGGTCCTTTTAATCAGCGGATACTCAGGCAGCTGGCCGTCGCCGTCGT
>JAJDCT010000479.1 GCA_029260695.1 Phycisphaeraceae bacterium | reverse complement strand
TCCAGTGACGGCGTCTCGCCGAGTTGGGTGAATTGGGAGCTCTTCCGGGCCGACGACCTGCCCACCGACACCGGCAGGGCCCGCAAGGGGACGCCGGTCGGCAGTGACCGTGTCGACCTCACCGGCTGCAATGTGCTGATGAAGGTGAGCTACCGCCCGGCACCGGAGACCCCAGGCTCCGTGGACGCCGCCCCCGTCCCGGTGCAAGAGACCACCCAATCCGTCGCCGCCGAAGCCATCGCCGAGTCGAAAGCCCAAGCCGATGCCGCCGAAGTGGTTGAAGCCGTTGAGCCAGAGGCCGCCACGACTCAACCCGTCGAAGAAGCCATCGAGGAAGCCGCCGAAGAAGCGACCAATGAGGTTGTCGAGGAAGCAGCCGAGGCGGTTGAAGAGGTACCGGTTGAAGAGGTGGTTGAGGACGCGGTCGACGACGCCATTGATGCGGCCGCGACGCAGCCTACCAAGTAAAGCCGAGTTTCAATTGGCGCTTGCAGGCCGTACCGGCCTGATGCGCCGCCGATTTAGCCGGTGGGAATAAACTTATGCACCGCGCAAGCAGACCCATCCTGCTGGCCGTTCTTCTCGCTGCTGTCGGTGTACACACATCGCCTGCCGTTGCAGACGAAGGCACGCAGTGGGAGCCGGTTGACCAATCAGTCAGTGATCTGGACCTGCGTGCCACCAGCTCGCGCAGAGTCGAGCAGGGCATCGGGGTCTACGGCCAGACCGGCTCGTTGTACCGCAGGCCCGAAACGGGGTCCGGATGGCCTTTACAGGGCCAGCCACTCTCTCAGCAGTACCAGCTACGCGAGCCCGGCGTCACCGCCTGGATCGACCGCCCAGACTACCTCGTCCAAGACCCCTTTGGTGAACTCAAGCTCAACATCGCGCCGTCGCAGGACGGCCGCTTCATCGACCTGATCCCTCCCAACACCGTTTTTGATCTTTCGCCCACCACGTCAAACGGTTTCGTGCCTTACACAGACATCTACGACGATGGCTTGGGAAGTACCCGATTTGATACTCGCATCGACGGCCGTATCGACACCCCCGCGACCGGCCAACCTCAACAGCCTTGGCCCGTTCTGCCCAGGGCACACCGCCTGCCACCTCACCTCATGGCAGAGCGAGCATCGAGGGCGCCCGCTCCCACCGACACCTCACCGCCGCAGGATACTTCGGATCAAGCGCCCCCAGAAGACACCCAAAGCGAGTAGGTTGCGCCCTGCTCCGCGTATCAGTGCGCATGGCGGTTTTGAATTACGTGATGATTTAGATGTACGGCACGGGCTTGCCGTTTAGCGCGGTTTAACTTTAACCGTAGTCCGTGAGGTTTAGCCGCCGCGGCCACGCGGCGTTCTCTCCGCCTTAAACGACCACATCAACAGCTATCGCAATGCTACGGACAAGGTGAATCTGCTCTAGCGGCGTGCGTTGGACCGAAGAGACAAAGTTCAACAACCTTGATCCTTTACACCGCCCCCAGCAGCATATTATCGATCAGCCGCACCGGGCCAACTCCACCCGCCACCAACGCGACAACGCCCCCGGTGAGTGCCGGCTCGATGCAACCCAACTCACCCAGCGTCTGCGGGTGCCGCACCGCCGTGTAACCCACCTCGATCTGATGCGACTGCATGACCGCGCGCATCACCCCCTCGACCGCCTGTGGGTCCGTCTCGCCGTCTTCCTCGACCAGCCGCTTCGCCGCGATCAACGCCTTATACAGACCCAGCCCGCGCCGACGTTGCTCCGCATCCAGACGCATGTTTCGGCTGGACATCGCCAAACCGTCGGCTTCCCGTACCGTCGAGATTTCTATAACCCGCGCGGGCATCATCATGTCCGTCACCACCGCCTGTACCACACGCAACTGCTGATAGTCCTTCAGGCCAAACGACACCATGTCGGGTTGTAAGATGTTCAGCAGCTTGACTACCACCCGGCAGACACCTTGGAAATGCCCCGGGCGGTCCTGACCCTCTAAGCCAACGGTGATCCCCGGCGCATCAGTTTCCACATCGGGTTGTCCCGGCGGGTAAAGTTCGTCCGCGTCCGGGGTGAACACACCCGCGGCCCCGGCCGTCGCGCATTTTTGGATGTCGACTTCAAGCGAACGCGGGTATCGCTTGTAATCCTCGCCCTGATTGAATTGCGCCGGGTTTACGAAGACGCTGACCAGAACATGGTCCGCCAGCCCCCGGCAGACACGGATGTGCTCCAGGTGCCCGTCATGCAGAGCCCCCATCGTGGGTACCAGCGCCACGGTCCCATCCAGCCCCGCCCGGTATGCACGCGCCGCTGCGACCCCGCTGACCACAACGGGCTTTGAGTCGGCATTTGAGTTGGCGCGGGGCTGGGTCGACATGTACAAAACCTAACAGCTACTCACGGCACACACCAACTCACCCCGGGAACGGGATCGTCTGTCCGGCCATCCGTCGGTAGATGTCCAGCACCCCGCCAATCTGATGCGATGTCGGGCGGTGCTTCCTTACCCAAAGCATCGCACGCCTCCCCAGGTCGGTAGTAGAACGTGTATCCGTCACCAGCCGGTCCAGCTGCGCGAACCAATCCGTTGGGCCGGGGTTTTCAAGCACCACCGCCGTCTCCTGGTCGATCAGATAATCCAGATACGCATCTTCCCGCGCGATGACCGGCAGGCCCCGCGCCATGGCCCTGAGGGTCAGGCTCCGTGACTTGCCCAACGCCTGGGGGTGGATCAAAGCGTGTGCCCTAAGCAGCATCTCCCGATGCCCAAGACGCCTTGGTGTCAGCGAAATATTCCCCAGCAACCCCATCGCACTTGCGGCCTTCCAGAGCTGGTGCTGCCCAGCCCCTTGCCCGTCAAAAAAGAACTGTGACATGGGCCGATGTTTAACAAACGACGCGATCCCCCCCAACAACGCGTCATAGTCCGCGTCCCACACACCGTTGCCACTGACGATCACGCACAATTCCTGGCCGGCTTTCGGTGTCGGGGGCTCGACGTCGTGGCCGTGGACACCCGTCCCGATGGTTTGTATCAGCAGATCGTGCCCCGCAGTCTGCCGGATCGCCTGCGTGATCGGCTCCGTCGACGCCGTCACCGCCACACGCGATGGGTCCACCCGATTCAGCACACGCTGCGCAAGCGGGATATCCAACATCGAGCACGCGCTTAACACAATCGGGACTTCCAGGGCCTCCGCCAGCTTCATTCCCCCTCGCCACAACCGACCGTCCAGCGCGTGGATCAGGTCCACACCCAGCACACCTAGCGCCTCGTGCAGTTGTCCAACCCGGTGTCGGTTCAGCACCCCCACGGTCGACTCGCGCCAAGGCACACAATCCCCGAACACACTCAAGTCGTCCGATGAAATATCCTCCGGCACAACCTGCGCCACACGCACCTGCTCATCAATCAGACCGACCACCAGGTGCTGAAACGGTATCAGCTCCTCATCCAGCCACGCACGATTGGTCAACAACGCCACATACATCCCATGATGCTACGCGACCGACATGCCCCTTCCAAACGGCGGCAAGTTGGCCCACGGTGAAAATCCCCGTAACCAGCCGGCTCGCCTATCCCCGCCGGGCGGCGGTAGAATAGCACCCGTGACGCACCACAAGACCGACAACCAGGCATGGACCACACGCCGGCTGCTGGCTTGGACCGCCAAGCACCTCAGCCAGAAGGGCGTCGACAACCCGCGCCTATCGACCGAGATGCTGCTGGCCCACGTCCTGGGGGTTGATCGGCTCAAGCTCTACATGGACCCAGACCGCCCGGCCAGCGAGTTGGAGCGCGCCACCTTCCGCGAGTTGGTCGAGCGGGCCGTCGCTCACGAGCCGGTTGATTACCTCGTGGGCAAGAGCCCGTTCTTTTCGATGATGCTTGAAGTCAACCCCAACGTCCTCATTCCACGGCCCAGCACAGAGACCCTGATCGAACACGTCATCCAGCACGCCCGCCGCACCCCCGGGTTCCACAGCCCCTTGATCGCCGACGTCGGCACGGGCAGCGGCGCAATCGCCATCGCGCTGGCCAAGCACATCCCCCACAGCCGGGTCATCGCGACCGACATCAGCGAGCAGGCCCTGGATACCGCGCGCCAAAACGCCAAGGCCCTTGGCGTCGCCGATAGGATCGAGTTCCGCCAGGGCGATCTGCTCGAACCGATCGAGCACGAGCGACTTCGTTACCTTGTGAGCAACCCCCCCTATATCAGTGACGCCGAGTGGCGTGATGTGCAGCCGAACGTAAAAAATTACGAGCCCGAGTTGGCGTTGCGTGGTGGGATGGACGGCCTGAAGTGTCTGCGTGTCCTGATCGAGAAAGGCCGACCTCTGCTTGAACACCCCGGCCAACTCGTGCTCGAGGCCGCCGCCTCACACAAGGCGCCGCTGCTTAAACTTGCTCAAGCCGCCGGTGTGTGGGACAACGCGCACATGCTTGCCGACCACGAACACCTGCCCAGGGTCCTGGTCTGCGACGCACTATAAGAAAAGTAGGAAACACAAAACCGCTTCAACAGCGGCAGGCTGAAGCAGGAAAATTAAGCCATCGTGAACGTCCAGGAGGCTCCTGTTTTCCGCTTTCTGTTTTTCTATATTTCCAGTTTTCCCTTACCGCATCACTTCGCGCCGCCCGGCTTCGATGATCGGCTGGTCCTGAGGCCGAGCGAAGTTGCCCGGGCTTTTGTAATCAAGCATCAGGGTCCGGCGGACCAGCACCGATTCGCCGGTCAACGGGTTGGCGATGTTCTGGGTCTCACCGTTGAGCCCCGCGATGAACACGCTGAACGCATCGACATCACCCTCGGGCGCCGGCCAGATCGCCACACCTTCACGGGCGAAGTCTCCGCCCTGTAGCAGCTTGCCCACCACCTGCACCGGGCTCAGCAGCAGAGGGTTGCCTATCCGCTTCTTGATCGCCGGAAACACGGTCGGGGGGACGTTTTCCCCGGCGTTGATGATCTTGCCTAGATCGTTGGCGATCGTGATTTCAGGGATGAACAAGAGGTCTTCGTCGGTTGGGTTCACCACTTTGTAGCTGACATACCAGAACCAGCGGATGGACCCATCCACATCTTCGATCGAGATCGCCGCCGGTGCCTGGACCTCGACATCCAACGACCAGGACGGGCTGACAATCGCCGGCTCGGGGTACGCCCACGCCGAATTAGGCGAAATCGCCGCCCACGCAGCTACCAGGCCGACGCTGACAAACATAACAAGGGCCGTAAGGCGTCGCATGGGAACCTCTCTGCTAAGAGCCTAGAATCGAAAAACACTTAGCCGCCCAAGCCTCCCAGCCGCGGGGCGCTTCCAAGTGCCGATGTGACATTGTACGATCGGGTCGTACCCGGTCAATCCATAGGCCCGCCTGATGCTCAGCGAGCAATGACATGGCCCACATCAACCCCACCCCGATCGATCCGTCTCAAGGAGGCCCCACGAGGATCCGCCAACCCCAGCCCGGCGAGCGCCGCGCCGCACTGGCGGTCCTGCTGACCGGCCGACCCACCCCACACGACCTCGCGGTCGATCATTTTCTGGAATTTACAGACCAGCAGGGCATGAGCTTGGATGGCCTGTGGGCTTCTTATCAAGAGCAAGTCCCAGTATCCGCAACGCTTATAATCCCAACCGCTGGGAGGGCGGCGGTCGTTTTTGTCTCACCGATCATCACTCACCGCAGCGTCCAGGACACCGCTGACCTGCTAAAAACCGCGATCAGGGACCAGGATCCAGGTTTGCTAGGCCTGATCCAATCCCTCCTGGACCCGACCCAACGACACGAACGGGATGCCCTACTCAATGCCGGCTTCACCCGCCTGGCGTCTCTGGTGTACATGCGCTGCTCTTGTCCTCCGCGAGCGGTTGCTTCCCCCGTGGACGGGTCTGAGGGCAATTCTGGGTGTACCCCTGGAGATAGCTCCGCGCATGGAGGCGTGATCGAACTCGAGGGGACGCCCTTAACCGCCCTCACATGGCAGGACGACCGCTTCGACATGTTCGCAGAAGCCATTTCAGCGAGTTACCTGGACACGTTGGACTGTCCCGGCCTGGTCGGCCTCCGCCGGATCGAGGACATCATCGCAGGTCACAAGGCGGTAGGGCGGTTCGACCCGGACTTATGGTCAGCTTTTTATCTGGGCGACCAACCCGTGGGTGTGCTGCTCTTGAATCCTATGACAGATCGACCCGAGTTGGAGCTGGTGTATCTGGGGATCGCGCCCCCGTTCCGTTGTCAAGGGCTCGCCACACGTCTCATGCGCTACGCCGCCTCACTCGCTGCGGGTAGGGACTACACGGGCATCCACCTCGCGGTCGATGAACAGAACACGCCGGCGATGAAACTCTATCGGGGGCTGAGCTACCGCGCCACGGGGCGCAAGGTCGCGATGATTTACACCTTACCGCAATCCGCACTATAAAACCCGTATTTTTCGTGCCGCTTATCCACACCTTGTCCCGGTCGCGCATAACCGGTGGACAAAAAAAATTCACGCTTCTAACAGCTTGATAAACATCGCACTGAACGCGCGCAACATTTTTACTGCCGCAAAGGCGGTTGAACAACGACCCACTTCACCGTATCTTTGTTCCCAGCGGCAAAGGATTGTCGCACCGCAATAAGCTCTCGACCTCGGCGATTTCTGTGAGGGGAACGCCCGACGCCGAACGGGCACTTCGATCAGCGGACTCCGGACGGAACCACTTCAAGCGTCAGGGCAGGTTTCTGGCCCTGTTACCGAACTCACGGCGACGTTTTTCTGTCGCCACTGGCTCCGTAAACGGAGAGGTGATCGTGACCACGGCCACTTCGACATCCAATATCGGTACGCGCATCGCCAACCGTTTGGCCCAGAGCCTGGGCCCTAAGCGATTTGCCCTGTGGTTTGGCCAATCCGCGCGGTTTGATGTGGATACACAGACCCACGCCCTGAGGGTCACCGTCGCCAATAAATTCCTCGCCGACGGCATCACAAGACAGTTTAAACCTCAGGTCTGTCAGGCGGCCAGGGAAGAGTTGGGCCACGACGTCAGCCTGGACCTGGGGATCAAGCCCGACTCGGCCCGCGCCGACCAGGCACATCCCCGTGTCATCGAAGATCAGCCCAAGGCAAGACATACAGATTTCCCTGCCCGCACTCGCACAGCCTCGACACGATGGCGCCACTCCCTGAACGAATTTGTGGTCGGTGCCAGCAATGAGTTGGCCTTCGCCGCAGCCGTACGTCTCGCGGAGCATGACGCCGACCCCGGCTCGCCCCTATTTATCCATGGCGACTGCGGCTTGGGTAAGACGCACCTGATCCAAGGCATCTG
>JAJDCT010000478.1 GCA_029260695.1 Phycisphaeraceae bacterium | reverse complement strand
ACCGCCAGCTGGGTCTTGCGCGTAGATGGCCCTATGTTGACGCCAAGCAAACACATCGTCATTACGAAGGCTGACCCGTCCCCGCGCGTCGGTGACCAAAGGCACGGCCCGCAACCCGTTACCGCTCCATTTGACAAGGCTTCCCGGTACATCCTGCTTAAGAACCCCGTCGCCGTATTCCCATTCACTTCGTTTGGTCCCCACCAAGACGCCGCGGACCGGTTCGCCCGCTTGGTCTACCACGGTGATAGTCAACTCGCCCGCCGGTTGGGTCTGTGCGTCTTGGGCCGAGGCTGTTTGGCCTGTCAGGCAGGTGAAGATGAGGGCGGCTACGAGGTTCACGGTGGTTTTGGTGTTTAGCATAAAGGTCTCCGTAGGATAGGACGGTGCCGTTAGGGCGTTGTTTCATCGTTGACGGGGAAATGGGGGAGCGGAAGCAGAATAATTACTTCGTGCGTGCAATACCTTTGTGAATCCACCCCGTGATGACGGGGATCAGGTCGGTGGCTGAGGACGTGCTACCGGTTTCACATGAGCCAGGCCGGCAAGTGGGGCAGCGACAATCAATAGCAACAAGACCACCCCCGCCTGCCACCAGAGCCCGGCGGACAGAAGCCAACTTGCGTCGAAGACGATCAGCCACGCGGTGGCGAGCCGTGTGAACCTTGTTGCGGTGCTGCGCCGGGCACGGGGTGTCAGTGCAGAAGGTCCGAGCATCAGCCAGGTCAGCAGGCCGAATGTCGCCGCGGCGAGGGATGGACCGATCCAAACGGCACCCAGGCTGTGGTGTGTCACGCTGTCGGTGCGGACGCGGATCAGTACCAGCACGACCATGATCCAGAACGCCCACCCGACGCAGATGCCCCAGCCGTTGATCGGTGAGAGCCTGGGGCGCTTGCCCGCCAGGAAGTAGCGCAGGGTCGCCGCGGCGATGACGTGGGTCATGGTCAGGAGGATCGGCCAGGCGAAAGCGAGACGAGGGTTGGGGATCACGACGGTCACGCCGATCACCAGCCCTAAGGTGACCACGCCGACGGCCGGGACAAACCGACCCGCGACGTTGTAAAAAACGATCGCCCCGGCAGCGACCAGCGCCAGCACGACGCTGACCTGCCCAAACGTGACGGCAGCCCCCAAAGCAGCCAGCAGCCCAGCCAGCGCCAGTGCGAGCGCCGCTCGTTGGGTGACCCGTCCCGAGGGGATCGGCCGGTCGGGCTCAAACGCCCGGTCGTGGCGGGCATCCAACGCGTCGTTGAGCGCCATCATGAATACCCCCAGCCCGACGGCGACTACTGCCGACCACATCAGGGCCAGGGCCAGCCCCATCTCGTCCAGTGCCGTGTTACGCCGATCCGCCGGCTCGACACCAAACGCCAGGAACACCATCAACCACAGCCCACTGACCAGGGCCGGCAGCATGGCCGGCCGGGCCAGTTCCAGCAGTCGGATCAGTTTGTCGGGTTTGTTTTTCATAGCCCCCGACCCTCGAAGGGTCTGGTTATGCAACCGCCTTGGTCGCCTCAGGCGGGCCCCGAGGTCAAGAAACCGTGCCACGGTTGCCGATAACGGTGCAGGATGCGACGGCTCACGATACACTTTTCTACCATGCGAACCAAACCTCATCCAAACTTTGGCCCTGTCAGCCCGCTCTTAGCTGCAGCCATATGTTGTCTGGCCTGTCTTGTGCCCGGATGTACCGGCCCGGATGGCGGCGGGGATATCTTCGCGGACCTGATCGAGCCATTGATCCCTCCTTCGCCTTCACAGGTCGCCAGGCAGGCCTTCAACGTCTACGACGCCGACGTCAGGCGGCGCTCCGTTGCTCAGCTCTCTTCGTCATACTTTGGCCATGAAGAGCCGTACGTGAAGATGTATCGGCTGCTGATCGATGACCAGGACCCGACCGTCCGCGCGGCCTGCGCTCATGCACTTGGACGACATGGCACTACACAGGACGCACCGACACTGACCGCTTTACTCAAAGACGAGACCGGCTTCGTCCGCTGGGAGGCGGCCAAGGCGCTTCAGAAGATCCACCACACGGACGCGGTCGGGCCACTGATGCAGGCCATGTCGGACGACGAAGACGCCGACGTGCGGCTGGCGGCTGCTGCGGCGCTTGGGCAGTACCCAACTAAACCAGTATTCAATGCTTTGGTCGGCGCGCTGACCGATCACAACTTCGGTGTCGTCCAGACCGCGAAGGTATCTCTTACACAGCTAACCGGGCAGGACCTGGGCTCCGACGGGGGCCCTTGGCTGGACTTCGCCGCCGCGGACCCGGGCAGACTCTTCACGGCGCAGAAGCAGTACACCTACATGCCTTATCAGAAGCCGCCGGGCAAGTTCAAGAAAATCAAGTTCTGGGACCAGCCCGAAGTGGTCCACCCCCAGCCCCCGGTCGGCTTGAGACCGGCTGCCATTGAAGAATCAGGTGCCTGAATCAGCCTGCGGTTGCTGGCATCGCGGCTTCACCCCTCATCGGCCCGGCGAGCCCACTCCGCTTCAAGCGGGGTCAGTTCCGCCTGCACTTTCTCACGTTC
Source organism: Phycisphaeraceae bacterium (assembly GCA_029260695.1). GTDB lineage: Bacteria > Planctomycetota > Phycisphaerae > Phycisphaerales > Phycisphaeraceae > JAJRRS01. The sequence goes on along the minus strand of JAJDCT010000478.1, from coordinate 7,664 downwards.
GTCATGCAACTCGCTGAATCGGCGTCCGTCCTGGTAGACCTCGGGGTCGGCCAACAGCGTATCCAACTCGGCGAGCTTCGCCTCGGTCTTTTCGATCATGGCGTCGAGCTTGGATTGGCTCATGTGTGAGTAACGCGACTTCTTACGCTGCGGCTTGCCGCCCTTGGCGTTTTTTGGGGTCTCTGTTTTGGTCGGTGCCTTCTGCTTGGCGGTCTTAGACTTCGTGGGCTTTGGTGCGGCTTGCACGGTGTCGTCTTTCACCACAGCGTCGGCACCCTGCGTTTGGATGTATTCGCTGTATGTCCCCAGGAAATGCTTCACCCCGCCTTCCCCGTCAAACACCAGCAATTGCGTGGCGAGGTTATCCAGCAGCATCCGGTCGTGGCTGATGATCAGCAGTGTGCCTTCGGGGCTTTTGTTCGCGCCATACCCCGCGGCCGGCTCGCAGAATTGGCGCAACGCCTCTTCCAATCGCTCGGTGCTGGAGATGTCCAAGTGGTTGGTCGGCTCGTCCAGCACCAGCAGGTTGTGGCCGCCGGCGACAAGGCCCGCCAAGACAGCCCGGCTCCGTTCACCTCCGGACAGCACCTCCATCGGCTTGTCCTGAGAGTCACCCGAAAACAGAAACGCACCGGCAAGGTCACGCGCTTCCTGCTCGAGTTGATTGACGGTGATCGGCCTGAGGTATTCCATCACGGTGAGGGACAGATTCAGATGCTCGTGGGTCTGCTTGTAGTGCCCGACATTCACCTGCGACCCGAGCTTGGCGTGGCCTTGGGTCGACTCTTGTTCTCCGAGCATGCAGCGGATCACCGTGCTCTTGCCCGCGCCGTTGGGCCCTATTATCCCGATCGTGTCGCCGCGTTTAATGGTGACGCTGAGGTGATCGAACAGCTTTCGTTTGTCGTACTCAACCCCCAGCTCGTGGGTAATGATGACGTTATCACTGGAACGGGGCCCGACCTTGAATCTCAGCTTCATCGTGTCGAATTCGATCGGACGTTCCAGCGCATCATCGCGCTTGAACCGGTCCAGGCGTTTCTCTCGGCCCTTGGCCTGCTTGGCGCGCTGGCCGGCCTTGTACCTTGCGATAAACGCGGCCTCTTGTTTCATCGAGGTCTGCTGCTTGTCGAACGCACGCTGCTGCGCCAATTGGCGCTCGGCACGCTGGACACGGTATTTCTGATAATTACCCGGGTACTCCACAAGCCGGCCGGCTTCCATCTCGTAGATCTTTGTCACCACCCGGTCCAGCACCCAGCGGTCGTGGCTGACCATCAGCACCGCGCCGGAATAAGTAGCGAGGAAACCTTCGAGCCACTGACGCCCGGCGATGTCCAGGTGGTTCGTCGGCTCGTCCAGCAGCAACACGTCCGGGTGCGATAGCAGCAGCTTACCAAGCGCCAGCCGCCCCTTCTGCCCGCCGGACAGGTCGCGGACCTTCACGTCAAACACATCATCGGTCAGCCCAAGCCCGTGGAGTATCTGGTCGATCAGGTGGTCGGTCGCGTAGCCACCCAGGGCGTGCATCTTGACTTCCAACTGCTCGTAGCGCTTCAGCAGCCGGTCCAGCTCATCGCCCGTGGCCTCGGCCATGTCGTGGCTGACCTGATCGATCTCTTTGTGCAGCGTGTCCAGTTCCGCCAGTGCCGTCCCGGCCTCTTGCCGCAGGGTGTTTTCGGGGTTCAGGTCGGGGTCCTGGGTCAGGTAGCCGGCCTTGGCGCCCCGCGCCAGTTGGACGTGCCCGCTGTCTGGCTTGAGGCCCCCGCGGTTGCCGATCAGCTTCAACAGCGTCGACTTCCCACAGCCGTTGCGCCCGACCATCCCGACGTGTTGCCCGGCCTCAAGGGTCAGATTGACCCCATCCAGCACACGTAGATCGCCGAAGCTCAATATCAGATTTGCCACGCTGACTAATGCCATGAGCCGCGTAAGGTAGCAGATTCAGCGTTTGCAATCACGGTGTCCGTGACTCACGCCCGAGCCGTCGCCGTGTCAGCGTCGTTAACCCAAGACCAAGTACCATCAACGTCGCCGGCTCGGGAATGACGGCAACGAATGCTTCATTGTCACCATTTGGGTTGATACCCTTGCCCACGATCGCTAGGCCGTCGGCGGAGACCCCGAACGCTACTTGTAATCTCCAACCGGTCATGTCCAATCCAAAGTCGTTAACGAGCATGTCCTTGAGGATGCGCATGCCGTGGGTTTGATCCCAGACGTAAGCTTCTTCACTGCCCGAGTCAGAGATGCTGTTTCCCACGACAATCGAGCCATCGGCAGAGACGCCGTGTGCAGCGCTTGAGGAGACACCTTCAGAAACTCCCAGGGTACCCAGCCCGACCATGCCTGAAGTTTGTGTCCAGCGGAAGGCTTCCTGGCCCGATGTGGACTGGCTTAAGCCTACAACAACCGAGCCGTCTGCAGAGACGTCTTTTGCTCGGCTGAAGAAGTCCCCCCCGGCAGGTCGCCGAGTCCGACCATGCCCGTGCCTTGCGTCCATCGGAAGGCTTCATCACCCGAAGCCGATTCCCCGATTCCGACAACGGTCAAGCCGTCGTCAGAAATCCCAAAAGCATTGCTACTTATTTCACCTCCAGGTAGATCGCCCAGACCGACCATGCCTGAAGTTTGTGTCCAGTGGAAGGCTTCTTGGCCCAAGAAAGTATTTGAAGATCCCACAACGACCGATCCATCGGCTGAGACAGCTTCGGCTAAGCCAAAAAACTGCCCTCCAGGCAAGTTGCCCAATCCGACCATGCCGGAATCCTGCGCCCAGCGGAAGGCTTCCCGGCCATCCTCCGGACCGCTAGATCCTACGACGACCGAACCGTCGGCCGAGACGCCGGTAGCTCCGCTGAAGTCGGCTGACAGTTTACCCAATCCGACCATGCCGGAACCGAGTGTCCAGCGGAAGGCTTCAAGTTCCAGGTCAGAACTGCTTCGTCCAACGACAACCGATCCATCGTTTGAGGCACCGAAGGCTTGACTGGAAAAGCGGCCCCCTGACAGGTCACCCAGGCCGTGGAAGCTTGCAGCTATTGCAGTGCCGGGTATCGTCGAGGTAATAACAAACACGACCGCCGATGTCATAAGGGTGCTTTGAGGTTTACACCTTTTTTCTCGCGGAAAAAAATAGTGGGATTGGGAACCGGTCATACCGATAGCGCACGTCGTAATTAGCTTTCCGGTCATAGCCCATTCTCCTATTTTATGAATACCGGCTAGGTTTGCCGTGGCCAGGGGGTGACCACGAAAATCACAAAACTAGCGATTAAGACATAATTATGCGCCCGTCTCCCCTTTTCTGTCAAGGATTAAATGCCCATAAATTAGAAATTATCTGAAATAACTGCCCTTATTCACAACCGCGCCAAGAGAGATGCCGTGGGCTTACAGATGTAATACGGCTGCGAGTCGCTCGTTTCGATCTATGAATTAGGGGGACGGGCCTTGGGCGGACAGGCTTAACGGGAGGTGCATATTGATGTGTATGTATTTAGACCCACCGCCGCACGCGCTTCTGGTAGGCGAGGTAGGGTTCGCCGAAGCGTTCTGTGAGCATCGCTTCTTCGACCCGGATGAACCGGGTGGTGATCAGCCAGGCGAAGGCGGGGAGGATACTCAGACAGGTGACCGAGCCGAGCACCACCGCTACACCGGTGAGGGCGAGGAGCATGCTCAGGTACATGGGGTTTCGTGTGAAGCGGTAGGGGCCTTGGGTGACCAATGTGCTGGATTCCTTGAATGGCTTGATCGCTGTCTGGTGTTTCCGGAACAATCCTGCGGCGTAGAGGACCACGGAGAGCCCGACGGCGGGGGGGATGAACCCCAGGTAGCGCCAGGGCCCAGCGATCCAGTGATATCCAGGTGCCAGCCTGTGCAGGCCGACCATCGCCAGCAGGGCGATCAGGAAATAGAAGGGGGGTAAAGGTCGCATCGGTCATTCCGTGTTTGGGGCCGGTGGGTAGCGCTCAGCCTGACCGTCTGGCAGGGTAGTCGGAAAGCTTAGCCCCCGGGTGTCGACGACGGCAAGTAATCAATCCGGTGTGCTGTGGTCTGTCCGTGACAAGCGGGTGGTACACCGCATCGGGTTTTCTTTGTTCATTTTCGACATCTCGTGTCGGTGTCGCCCGCCGTTTGCTTGGAGACTGATGCGGCCGGCGCAATATCCGGCCAAACCCGCCATAGAACAGCGGGATGCGGGTCGACGGGCAGGGTGCCTGGGCTTGCATTCTCACAATTAAAAAGATATATAGATCTTATTATGTTTAAATTGACATCCGTTGCTTGGGTATGTGTTTGGATGATTTCCTTGGTTTTGGGGGTTTCTGGGGCCTTGGCAGAGTCATCTGACCCCAGGCTCGAAGCCATGCAGCTTGAATTGGACGACCTGAAAGATCAGGTCTGGCAGGTTCGGGCACAGCAAGAGGCTGGTTGGATGACCGAACGCCGGTCCGAGGAGGTCAAGTCTCTGATCCGTGAGGTGCTTTCGGATGCCGACACCCGTGCCGCGCTGCTTACCGAAGAATTCAACTGCTACTACGACAACGGCTTCATCATCCGCGATGCCGACACCTTCCTGCTGAAGATCTGCAGCTACACGCAGTTCAGGTATCTCAACAACAACGCACCCGGTGAGGCCGACGACGAGGAGGGGGGCTTCCAGACCCGCAGGTTGGCGCTGATGCTCTCCGGTTACATCGGCTCGCCTAGGGTGTCATTCATGATCATGCCCACGTTCAGCAGAACGACGGGCGTTTCGCGGCTGGAGTACGTTTTCTTAAAGTACAAGGTGGATGACCGTTGGGAGGTGATGGCGGGCCAGTTCAAGGCACCGTTCCTCCGCGAATGGCTGACCAGCGCCAGGCTCCAGCCGATGATCGAGCGGTCTTACGTCAATTCTCAGTTCACCTCGCTGTATGTCCAGGGTGTCCAGGCCACGCGCCAGGACGACGACACACGGCTGCGCCTGACGCTGCACAACGGGACGTGGGGCTGGAACACCGAGTTCGACGCCGATCGCACCGACTACGCTTTGGGCGTCCGTGGTGAGTGGAAGGTGTTTGGCAACTGGAAGCAGTTCAAGGACACCATCGGTTGGGCGGAGGATAACGGCCTGCTGTTGGGCTCGGCGGTCCAGTTCGACCGTGGGGAAACCGGCGGCGGGACCGCGACACCTGACATCCTTAAATACACCTGCGACATTAGCAAAGAGGGTAACGGTTGGAACCTCTACGCCGCCTTCACCGGCAGGCACATCGAGTCCAACGGTTCAGCAAGCATCCTCGATGCCCAGCAGTGGGGGGCTGTGCTCCAAGGCGGCATCTTCCTGGTCCCAGACAAGGTTGATCTCTACGCACGCTACGAGTGGATCGACGTGGATGGTGTTGCGTTCAAGCAATCCACCGGCGTAACCACCGCGACCGGAGACGATGTGGCACAGTTAATCACGATGGGTACCAACTTCTTCCTCCGTGGCCACGCAACCAAGCTCTCGTTCGACGTCGTCCACGCCTTCAACGGCCTACCAAGTTCAGACACCGGTGCCGGCCTACGCGCCTCCGACGGCCCATCAACCACCCTGCGAAGCCAGGTGCAGATCTCGTTTTGAGTAGCCAATAGAACGGATCCTGTTTAACTCATGGGCGGCCGTTTTACCCTCAGCCCCCTGCCCTGCCGGTGGATTGACCCATGATAATGGGCGAGAGTTTTAATCGTGATCCGTATCACGCGCGAACAGTTCGTCGAAGAACACGCGCATGTGGGACCACGACCGCTGGTCAGCCTGCTCGTCGTAACCGACCGGTGCAAGGCCGTAGGTGTCGGCCTTGGGGTTGCTGAACGCGTGCTTCGCGCCGGCGTAGCGGATCAGTTGCCAGTCCACACCCTTGGCGTCCAGCCCGTCGGTCGCGGCTTTAATCACATCGTCCGGCACCAGCGGGTCTGCGTCCCCATGGCAGAACAGGATCGCGGCGCTGATCGTGTCGTCTTCCATCGGCGGCTTGGGGTTGCCGTGGAAGCTGACGACGCCTGCCAGGTCTGCGCCCGAGTAAGCAAGCTCCGTTACGGTCGTCCCGCCGAAGCAGTACCCGATCGCGGCGACTTTCATCCCGTCGGAGATACGGCCCGTCGCTTTGAACGCTTCCAGCCCTGCGAGTGCCCGCGCCCGGTACTGTGACCTGTCGCCCGCCACCGATCCTGACCACTGCCCGGCCTGCTCGACGCTGTCGGTCGCCTTGTCCTTACCGTACATGTCCACGGCGAAAGCGACGTACCCCAACTCCGCCAGCATCCGCGCTCGCATCCTGGCGTAATCGTTGAGTCCCCACCACTCATGCACCACCAGCACCGCGCCACGGGCCTCGCCATCGGGGATCGCGAGGTAGCCTTGCAACTCGACGCCGTCGTGCGTGTAGGGGACGGGTTCGACGGTGACTTCGGCCGTGCCCGCTGCTGTGGCGAACAGTATCGCTACTACACTTAGCCATAGATGGTGTCTCATGGTGTTTCCTCGTGATCAAATTGTGGGGATCTATCTATCCAGTATACGCAAAAGAAAACCCACGGAAGATTCCGTGGGTTTTCGTGAGTAGTCTTGAAGTTACCGGCTGTCCGGGGGGATTTACTTGTTCGCGCCCTCGAGGATTTCCTTGGCGAGGTTGCCGGGGACGGGGCGGTAGGTGAAGGGTTCCATGGCGTAGCTGGCGCGGCCCTGGCTCATGCCGCGGAGGGTGTTTGAGTAGCCGAACATCTCGGACAGCGGGGCCTCGGCGGTGACGACGCGTGTGTTGCCGCGCTGCTCGGTCTCGTTGATGATGGCGCGCCTGCGGTTCAGGTCGCCGGTGACGTTGCCGAGGAAGTCGTCGGGGGTGGTGATGACGACCTTCATGATCGGCTCGAGTAGTTCGAGGCCTGCCTTGCGGCACGCTTCCTTAAAAGCCAGTGTGCCTGCCTGCTCGAAGGCGATCTGCGAGGAGTCGACGTCGTGGAACTTGCCGTCGACGAGTGTGACCTTCACGCCCAGCAGGGGGTAACCGGCGAGGACACCGCTCTTGGCGGTCTCGCGGCAGCCGACGCCGACCGAGGGGATGTATTCCTTGGGGATCGCACCGCCGGCGATCTTGTTCTCGTAAGCCACGCCGTCGATGTACTTCAATTCCTGCTCTTCGGCCTGCTCCTGCGTGATGGGCTCGACGGTGATCGTGCAGTCGGCGAACTGGCCGCGGCCGCCGGTCTGCTTCTTGTGGATACCACGAGCCTCGGCGTTCTTGCTGATCGATTCTTTGTAGGCGACGCGTGGCGTGCCGACGTTGACGCCGACCTTCATGTCGCGTGTGAGCTTGGTCTTGATGATGTCCAGGTGAAGTTCGCCCATGCCGGCGATAATGGTCTGCCCGGTCTCATCGTCGTAGTGGCTCTGGAACGAGGGGTCTTCGCGGCGGATGGTGACCAGCGCGTTGCCGAGCTTTTCCTTGTCGGCTGCTGTGGCGGGCTCGATGCTCATCGAGATCACGGGGTCTGGGAAGTCCATGCGTTCCAGGACGATCGGGTCGTCCTGGCTGCAGAGGGTCTCGCCGGTGATCGAGTTCTTCAGGCCCACGATGGCGACGATTTCGCCGGCCTTGGCGTTCTCGCGTGCCTGGCGGTCTTTGGCGTGCATC
>JAJDCT010000477.1 GCA_029260695.1 Phycisphaeraceae bacterium | reverse complement strand
ATCTGGTCGTGGCACTTGCCACAGAAGTACGAGACGCTGCGCCCACCGGTAGCGCTGACGATCCCGTCATCCGAGCGCCGCATTGTCAGGAAATCGGGGTTGCGCTGCTGATGAGCGGCACGTTTCAGATCATCGGTCGATTCGAACTGCTCCGGGCGGACCGCGGGGTTCCCGCCGTGACACCCATCGCACCCGACTTTCGCCCCGTAATGGACGCTTTGCTTCCATTGCAACTCGACGATCTCGCTGGACCGACCGGGCAGGTCGCGGTGGCACTGGACGCAGGCGTTATTCGTGTACGGGTCGGGCTGTGCCACCGACTCTGCCGGGGCGGCGGTTTTGTCAGCGGGGCTGGCGATAGTCAGCGCCGTCACCAGGCAAGCCGAAAGGATGGAGCCGGTCATGGCTGAGACTCCTTATCCGGCTGATCTGGTGAATCCGGGGGAGATTCCGGGGGCGGCGCGTCAAGGATCCTGCGTATAGCCTTTCGTTCATGTGCGATCATGATGTAGAAGATGACGATCGCCACCGCGGGCATCACGAACAGGAACGTGTGTTCCCGGATGTACTCACCCAGCGGAGCGAGATGCTCGTGCCCGTCCACCACCTGCTCAGGCCAGCCTCCCCAGACCGTCAGCCCCAGCAGCACGAACATGACAGCCGTCACCGCCAGCCGATACATCCAGCCAGGCCGACGGTGCGCACCGCGCCGGTACCAGAATGGCAGCAACAGGATCACCAATACCGCCGGGCCCTGGCTTAGCACCCCAAGGGTCTTGCCACTGATCCCAAATAGTTCCGTCGGCATCAGACGCAGGTGCTGGTAGACCGCCAGGAAGTACCACTCGGGCTTGATCCCCATCGGCGTAGCGCCCTGTGGGTTGGCCGGCTCTTCTACGTGCGTCGCACCGGTGAACCCCACCATCTCCAGCAACACCGGCAGCGTCGCCAGCAACATGATCACCGCCAGTGTGCACAGCACCACCACCGTCATCTTGATGATCTCGTTGGGCCAGAAAGGCTCGAGTTGGTCCGGCCTGTATTGCTTTTTGTAGTCAACAGCCATTCGTCGCTCCTGGTCAGACAACCTGTTACAACGGCCTGGAGATCCCGGTCCGGCGGATCATGGCGAAGTGCATGGCCATGAATGCGCTGATCGTGGCGGGGATGATCCAGATATGAAGCGCAAAGAAGAAGCCCAAGGTCTCGCCGCTGATAGCCTCGCCCCGCCGGACCCAACGGACGATGTCCTCCCCGATCACCGGGATCGCGCCAGGGATCTCCGTCCCCACCTTGGCACCCCAGTAGCTCAACTGCGTCCAAGGCAACAGGTACCCGGTGAACGCCAAGATCAGTGTCAGCATCAGAAGCACCACCCCGCTGACCCAGTGCAATTCGCGTGGCGTGCGGTAGACCTTGTAGTACGCGATCCGGGCCATGTGCATCAGGACCATGACAATCATCAGGTTCGCGCTGACGGTGTGGATCCGCTGCACCAACCAGCCCATCGAGACGTTGGACTTGATAAACGTCACGCTGTCCCAGGCGTTGGCCGGGTCCGGCTTGTAATACATCAGCAGCAGCACGCCGGTGAAGACCTGGACCAGGAAGATCAGTAGAGACAACCCCCCGAAGCACGCTGCCCAGCCCAGGGTCTTGGGGACACGCTTCTTCGTGACGTTCTTCTCGATCAACGGGGTGATGTTGTACCGCCGGTCAAACCAACCGTAGATTGCTTTTACGATGCGCATAGCCGGACCTCACACGGAGATAATGATTTTTCCGTCCTTGACCTCGAACGGGATGGGCCTCAGCGGCTCGTTAACCGGCCCGCTGACGATGCTTCCGTCGGGGTTGAACACCGCGCCGTGGCACGGACAGCGGAACAGAGACTCGGTGCTGACCCAGTTCACGGCACAACCCAGGTGCGGGCACGAGGCGCTAAAAACAAGTGGCCCGTCTGGGGTATTCAGGATGATGACCTGGAGCCCGCGGTACGTCTCGTACCTCGCCTGGCCCTGGACGAGTTGGTCCAGCGGGACCTCCAGCGGTTTGCCCTCACCGATACGCGAGGGCTGGCTGGCTACAAAAGACGCCACCGGGTACCCGACCATCGCCGCGGACGCCGCCGTCATCGCACCGATGCAGGCCCGGCAGAACGTCCGCCGCCCGCCGTGTTTTTCGCATGACTTGTCGCAACTCATGGTGTCGGCTCCAACTCGTAGTAATCCAACAGGAGTTCGGCGGCCCGCTTAAAGCTGTCGGAAGACGCCTCGCTGTCCCCAGCCTGTTCATGGATCAGGCCCAGCAGGAAATGAGCACGAGGTTGTGTCGGGTCTTTAGCGATTACTTTTCGGGTCAGCGCCTCAGCCTCCGGCAACTCGTCACCGCCGCGGCGAGTCATCACAAACGCTAACCCCAGCGACGCTTCCGCCGCCCCCGGGTCCTGCTCCAAGGCTTTGCGAAACTGATTTTCGGCCTCGGAAAGCCTGCCTCGCTTGAGCTTAAGTGTCCCCATCCCCACCCATGCGGCCGTTTGCTGCGGGTCCAACTCAAGCGATTCGGCGTACTTCTGCTCCGCCAGCGCCACCAGCCCACGGGCGGAGAGCTGACCCGCCAACATCGTCAACCGACGGGCACGCGCCTGGTCATCGGTCAAACCCGCTTCGGCCTGCGGGTGACGCTGTGCCTCGAACTGTTCCGCTGTGATCTTCCCGGTCGCCAACAGCAGCGCGTCGGTAACACGGTCCGCGAAGTCAGTCGTCATCGACGCGATCACATGTGCCACC
>JAJDCT010000476.1 GCA_029260695.1 Phycisphaeraceae bacterium | reverse complement strand
CCAGTTCTCCAAAGCCTTCTTGTGCTGGGCCCGCGTGCACAACTCCATCATCATCTTGTTGATCGAGCCCGAGCCCTGCGAGCCGGCGAAGACGAGGATCGTGTCCAGGTCCGGGCGCAGGCCAAGGTCCCAACGCGCCTTCTCGGGCTTGAGCGCCCCGATCACAGAACGGCGCAGCGGCATGCCGATCTTCTGGGCCCGGCGTAGTTGCGTGCTTGAATAAGTGGTGAAGGCTTCGGTCGCCTTGCTCGCCGCGAAGCGGTTGGCTCGGCCGGGGACGGCGTCGAGGTTCAGCAACGCCACCGGGATGCCTGCCTTCTGCGCCGCAGCTACCGCGGGGCCCGACACGAACCCGCCGGTCGCCACCATCGCCGAAGCGTCCGTCCTTGCGATCACGTCAAGGGCCACCTGTTCACTGTGCTTATAAGCCTGATAGAACGCCCACAGCGGTTTGGGTTTCATCACCAGAGGCAGCGCGGGTAGGGCTGTGAACGGCAGTTGCTCTTTGCGGATGATCTGTTGATCGACCGGGCGGTTGGACACCAGCAGGTGGGCCGACACAGCAGGGTCCGCCTCGCGCAGGCGTTCCAATACCGCCAGGTTCGGGTAGATGTGCCCGCCCGAGCCCCCGCCGGCAAAGAGGATGGTGCGTGTTGTGTCTACCAAACCCATCCTCTACTGACCGGGCTTATTCAGCCACGCCAGCCATTTTTGAAATAACTGAACCAGGATTGCAAACACCCCTAAGCCGCCGCCGAGAAAAATCCCGCCGGCTGCTCCCCCCACGGCTGCGGCGTTGATCGGGTCAACGTCAGAATCGTTAAAGATCACCTCTGAAAAAAACTCCGGAGAAACCTGGCCCGCAACGTAACCGAACGCGCCACCCAGAATCATCCCGCCAAGTGCGGACGCCACAATCAATGCGATGACATGTGAGATATCCAACTTCATGGGGATGCTTCAAGCGATGCGAGACCGGGTTACATACTCACACTGATCGTATCTTGTTCTTGGTCGCTACGGGTGGTGAGGCTCAGATTGCGTGTGGAAGGGTTAGAAACCCTCTACGCCGGCTCCAGCATCAACCCTTCCAGTTCGTCCTCTGCTTGCAGGTAGTTGGCGTTATCCAAGGCGGCGACCAGGCCTAGGGCGAAGGCGGTCATGATCCAGCCGGTGCCGCCGGAGGAGACCAGCGGCAGGGCGATGCCTTTGGTGGGGACGACGGCGACGACGACGGCGATGTTGATCGCGGCCTGCAGACCCACGGTCAGGAGAACGCCTAAGCCGACCAGTCGGCCAAAGGTGTCCTTGCAGTCGCGGACGATGCCCAGGCCGATCCACAGGATCACCAGTAACAGCCCGACAATGACGGCCGCGCCGACGATGCCTAACTCCTCGCAGATAACCGCGAAGATGAAGTCGGTGGTGTCTTCGGGGAGGTAGCCGAACTTCTGGATGCCGTTGCCAAGTCCACGGCCGGTAAGCCCGCCCTGACTGACGGCGAGCATCGATTGGATGGGGTGGTAACCGGACCCGGCGGGGTCAGCCCAGGGGTCCATGAAAGCGGTGAGACGTTTGATGCGGTACGGGCTGTGCAAAAGCGCCGCGACCAGGCCGACCAGGCCGATCGGGACAACCCAGGCCAGGTGTTTGATCCGAGCCCCGCCGGCGATGAGCATGCAGACCGCGACCAGGCCGATCAGCGCAGACGTGCCCAGATCCTCGACCACCACGATCAGGCAGGCCACGCCCAGCAGGATCATTGGGGGGAAAAGCCCGTAGCGGAACCGGTGCATCAGCCCACGGCGGCGGGCACACCACCAGGCAATCGCCAAGACCATCACCCACTTGACCAACTCGCTGGGCTGGAAACTCAGTCCCAGACTCTTGGGCCCCAGATAAAGCCATCGGCTTGCCCCGTTGACGCTCTTACCCATCCCGGGGACCAGCGTCAGGCCCGCCAGGACCAGGGCAAGGATTACGATCCCCGCCAACGGGTTAGTCCATCCCCGTGCCTGAAACATATCACGGACGTTGATCCGGCTGGCCAGCATCATGACCGCGATGGCCAGCACGGCGTAGACCACAGATCGGCCGGTCAATACCCCGGTCACCCCCCCTATCAGCCCCGCGTCTCCGTGGCCTGCTGAAGCCCCGCCGACGGTGACAGCCGCGGAGTTGACCATAATCACCGCCAAACCCAGCAGCGCGACCACGGCTAATTGCAGGATGTGTGAAGAACGGATCACCAAGGGGTTATCGGCTTACCACGCCGATACAAACCAATATCACGGGCTGGTGATCACTCAGGATATAACCCGAAGTATCCCCGCCCGAAAAAACAACCGGCCCCCCGCAGCAAGACGGGCTTTAGCACGTGGTTTACCGCCGTTTTAACAACCTCAAACCACCCAAGCCAAGTAACCCCAGCGTGCCGGGCTCGGGGATATTGGATGTTCCGCCCGGCGGTGGTGGTGTGCCGGCGTTCCAGTTGCCAAGGACGACGTTGAGGTCTTCGATGCCGACGAAGCCGTCACCCGAAGGATCGGCCAGCGGGTCCCCCGGCGGGACGTTCTGGTTCCAGTTGCCTAAGACAATGTTCAGATCGGTTATCCCCACGAAT
>JAJDCT010000475.1 GCA_029260695.1 Phycisphaeraceae bacterium | reverse complement strand
TGAGCATCACCCGGCATTCCCCAGCCGGATGAATGTCCACTTTGTCGAGGTTGTGTCGCCCAGCGAAGTAAAAGTACGCCACTGGGAGCGTGGCAGCGGGATCACGATGGCCTGCGGGACCGGTGCCAGCGCGGTGTGTGTCGCCGGGGTGTTGACCGGACGGTGTGGGCGCAAGATCACCGCTCACCTGCCCGGCGGCCCATTAGAACTTGAGTGGAAAGAATCCGACAACCACGTCTATATGACCGGCCCGGCGACGCAGGTGTTTACCGGGCAGTGGGCTGACTAAACCGATTGAATGAGCCTATCCGGTGAATCCTAGCCGTGAGGCTACGCCTCGCAGGCCCGCGGCGGGTACCACTCCGGCTATCAACAACTGTGAAGAATCACATCCCCAGCAGCCGTTCGACAAAGTTAATATCGACGTCGCTGCGGATGAAGTTGCCGTTGCGCATCAGGTCGGCGTGCAGGGGGATGGTGGTCTTGATCGGGTCGATCTTGAATTCCCGAAGGGCACGCTTGAGGGTGGCGATCGCCTCGTCGCGGGTGGGCTGGTGGACGATGAGCTTGGCGATCATCGAGTCGTAGTTGGGGGGGATGCGGTAGCCCGAGTGGCAGTGGGTATCGACGCGGACACCGGGCCCGCCTGGCGCGTCGAAGTGTTCGATGACGCCGGCGCAGGGGGTGAAGTTCTTCGCCGGGTCCTCGGCGTTGATGCGGACCTCGATCGCGTGGCCGTTCTGCTTGACCTGCTTCTGGCTTATAGAAAGCTTCTCCCCGGCGGCGATGCGGATCTGCTCTTTAAGGATGTCAACGCCGGTGACCATCTCAGTGACGGGGTGCTCGACCTGGACCCGGGTGTTGACCTCCATGAGGTAGAACTTCTTGTCCGACCCCATGAGAAACTCCACGGTCCCGGCCGAGTAATACCCGGCGGATTTGCACAACCTGACTGCGGCTTTGCAGAGTTTTTCCCGCTCGTCGGAAGAAATCACCGGGCAGGGCGTCTCCTCGATCAGCTTCTGCTTGCGGCGCTGCATGGTGCAGTCGCGTTCGTAGAGGTGGATGACGTTGCCGTGCTGGTCGCCGAGGATCTGCACCTCGACGTGGCGTGCGTGTTCGATGAATTTCTCGAGGTAGACGGTGCCGTCGCCGAAGGCGGCTTCGGCCTCCTGGCGTGCGGCTTTGATCCCTGAGCGCAAGGACATGTCGTTGTGCGCGACGCGCATCCCCCGCCCGCCACCGCCGGCGGCCGCCTTAATGATGACCGGGTACCCGATCTCTTTGGCGGTCTTCACCGCCGTGGCTTCGTCTTCCGGGTCGATCTTGCCTTTAGAACCGGGGCTCGTGGGGACTTTGTTCTTGATTGCGAGCTGTTTGCACTGGACCTTGTCGCCCAGGAGGCGCATCGACTCGACGCTGGGGCCGATGAATTCGATGTTGCAGGACCGGCAGACCTCCGCGAAGTGGGCGTTCTCGGCGAGGAACCCGTACCCGGGGTGGATCGCGTCGACGTTAGCGACCTCGGCGGCGGCGATGATTCGGGCGATATTCAGGTACGAATCGGCCGGCGCGGGTGCACCGATGCAGATCGCCTGGTCCGCGATCTTGACGTGCTTGGAATCCTTGTCCGCGGTCGAATAAACCGCGACCGCTTCGACCCCAAGGTCGTGTGCAGCGCGGATGATCCTTACCGCGATCTCGCCTCGGTTTGCTATCAGGATGCGTGAGAACATAAGTGGTGGGTCTGGGGTGTCGTGTCTAGGGACTGGTCAGAAGTTAAATAAGAAAACTGGCAACGGTCCGATCTGGCTAGACCCCAGACCCTCGACCTCAGCCCCCGACTAATCCGGCTTGATCGTGTACAGGGGCTGGCCAAACTCCACAGCCTCACCGTTCTCGACCAGGATTTTCTGGATGGTCCCGGTGGTCTCCGCCTTGATCTCGTTGAAGACCTTCATGGCCTCGACGATGCATACCACCGTATCCACGTCCACATGATCTCCGACATTGGCAAAGGCCTTGGCGTCGGGGCTGGATGCGGTGTAGAAGGTGCCGACCATCGGGCTGTCGATGGTCTCGGCACCGTCGTCTGCGTTGTCGGCATCAGGCGAGGCCGCCTGGGCTGGGGCGGACGCTAACGGTGCGGCGGCCTGGGTAGCGGGTTGGGCGGTGGGGACGAACTGAACCCCGGAGCCTTGGCTGTTGCGTCTGAGCTTCACCGGGCCACCCTCGGCCTGGATATCCAGCTCGGTCAGGTCGTTGTCGACCATGAGCTTAATGAGCTGCTTGAGTGTCTTTAGATCGACCATGGAAGGTTCCTGTGTGCCCGACACCGGTCCGCTACGCTGGTTCTGGTGGCGGTCGGGCTCTGTGACCACGCCCAATCGGCGTGGGGTATTAGACTTAGATAATCGCGGATTCGAGGCTCTTGGGCAAATCGCTGAGGACTTTGTGGCCCCTGGCGGTCACCAGCACGTCATCCTCGATCCGCACGCCCCCGATCCCAGGCAGGTAGATCCCCGGCTCCACGGTGACCACCTGACCGGGCTCAAGCACGCCGTTGGCTTTGGTTGCCAATACAGGCAGCTCGTGGATATCCAGACCGATCCCGTGCCCAAGGGAGTGGCCAAAGCGGTCCCCGTAGCCGGCCTTCTCGATGACCCGCCGGGCGACGGCGTCGATCTCACTTTGCCGTTTCCCGGGTCTGATCGCGTCGATCGCCGCCACCTGCGCATCCAAGACGATCTGGTAGATCTCGCGGATCTTCGGCTTCATCTTCCCGACCCCCACCACCCGGGTCAGGTCAGAGCAATAGCCCTCCCACTTCGCGCCCCAGTCGATCAGAACGATCCCACCGGCCTTGATCTTCGTCTTCCCGGGGACCGCGTGGGGCAGGCTGGCGTTGGCGTCTGCGGCGACAATGGACGGGAAGCTCACAGCGTCGGCCCCCAAAGCCCGCATCCGGTATTCCAGATACGCCGCGACCTCGTACTCGCTTTGGCCGGGCTTGATGAAGTCGCACGTCTCGCGGAACGCCTGCTGCTGGATCGAGATCGCCTTGCGGATCGCCTTGACTTCACCGTCATCCTTGATCGCGCGCTGCGCAAACATGCCGTCGTCCATGGCAAGTATCCGCCGTGCGCCCAGATGCTTGGCCAGAGTCTTGCGTATCGAGAGCGTCATCGTGCCAGGCTGCACGGCGATCTTGTCTGCCCCGAGGCGCTTGGTCAGTACCGCCACCTCCTCGACCAGAGTTTTCTTCCGCATGATCGCCACCGCATGGGGTGATTCATTTTGTATCTGCTCCTCGAAACGAAAGTCGCTGAGGATATAGACCTTCGATCCCCGCATCGGGATCAGGGCCCAGGAGTCATCCCCAACGAACCCGGTGAGGTAGCGGATGTCACACGGGTTGGTCAACAGCAATGCCGAAGCTCCCGCGGGCTTCAGGCGTTTACGCATCTGTCGTACACGTTCGGCTAGGTGCGTTGGTTGCTTGCTTTTCAAGGATTTAGGCATCTTCGCCATTGATGGAACTCGGTTTGTCGCTTGCGAAGTAAAGGGCCCTAGCCGTAGATTGATCCCCCGGCAAAGCCGGGGGCTGAGGGGAAGCACGGGTGTATGTACGCTTACTTGTAGACCTTCTCGGGGTCGAACACTTTTTCCTCGACCACGGTCAATGACCCATCCGAGTCGGCGGTCCGGTAGAAGCAGGAGTTGTAACCGACGTGGCAACACGGGCCGTGGCTCTTGCACTTCAGCAGCACCAGGTCCTGGTCGCAATCGACCCGCACCTCGACGATTTCCTGAACGTGGCCGGAGCTCTCGCCCTTGATCCACATCTTGTCGCGTGACCGTGAGTAGAAGGTCGCCTTCTTAACCTCAAGGGTCTGCTGTAACGCCGCTTGGTTCATCCAGGCCATCATCAGGATCTCGCCGGAATCGATGTCCTGCACGATCGCGGGGACCAGGCCCTTCTCGTCGAACTTGATGTCCAACTTGTCGGTGGTTTCGCGTTGGGTGTCGCCCATAGTGGTTGCTCCTGCTCGCTGTGTTTCGAGCCGGGCATTATAACGGACTGTCACTCGGTCGGGGCGAGGGCAGCCTGATCCAGGTCCACGAGCTCTTTAATCTTCAGGGCCTTATACAGCTTGTCGAAATCAAAGTGCTGCTCTCGGATGCTCTTGTCGCTGTGGACGGGTTTCTTGAGTGTGAGGGTCATCCGAGCCTCGCGGCCGGTCACCACGACATCCACGACCGAGGCGATGTCTCCGCTGAACGTGTCGCTGGGATCGCCTGGCCGGACCGGGATCGGTTCCTTGAGCGTGCAGATCACCGCCGATCGCCCCAACTCATCAAGCAGATCAACGCGGACCGGGCGGGCCGTCGCCGGGTCCAGCAACATGCGCAGACCC
>JAJDCT010000474.1 GCA_029260695.1 Phycisphaeraceae bacterium | reverse complement strand
GGAAGTCGTGATACCCGACGGTGAAAGCCTGCTGGCGCACCGCGTGGTCGTCGGGATCGGGCGGTCCGGCAACTTCCGCAAGCTCGGTGTGACCGGCGAGGAATTAGGCAAGGTCTCCAACCGCCTTCACGATCCGAAGGACTACTGCGGGAAGAAAGTTCTGATTGTCGGCGGGGGCGACACCGCGATGGAAACCGCGATCGCGTTGGGTGCCTGTGGCAGCCACGTCACCGTCAGCTACCGCAAGCCGGAATTCAGCCGACCTAAGCCCGAGAACGTCCAGAAGCTGAGCATGCTCGCCGACGACCCGATGGCGGAGGACGCTGTGGTCGAAGAACCCAGCAGCGAACGGATCACCACGGCCGCCGGTGCGTTCCTGAATGACTACCGAAAGCCCGGGTCAGTCACGCTTTTAATGGCGAGCAAGGTCAAGGAAATCCGCGAAGATGATGTGATCGTCACAAACGCGGATGGAGTAGACCAGACGATTGAAAATGAAGCGGTGTTCACAATGATCGGCCGGGAGGCGCCGCTCGATTTCTTCAGGCGTAGCGGCGTCCCGATTCACGGGGAGTGGCGGCTTAGAGGCTACATCGGCTTCGCGCTGTTCTTTGTGTTCTGCGTCCTGCTCTACCATTGGAAGAGCAGCGCGGGGTTCGATCTCAAGGGCGTGTTCAAGGACCACCACTGGTTCCCTTTCAATCTCACGGGCTCAGACAGTCCCACGAATCTGCTGGGGACGCTGTCGATATCCATGCAGAATCCGAGTTTCTGGTATTCACTGGCCTACTGCCTGTGTATCGTGATCTTCGGTATCAAAAGGATCAAACGTCGTCGGACGCCTTACGTCAAACTCCAGACATGGACGCTGATGACAATCCAGTGCGTGCCGTTGTTTTTGTTGCCGTACATCTTGTTGCCTTGGATGGGCCACAACGGCCTATTCGAAAGCGGTGTAGGCAAGACGGTCGCCGATGCGTTGTTTCCACTGACGCAATGGGATACTCATGGCCGGGAATACTGGCGGAGTGTCGGGTTCATCCTGGCTTGGCCCTTGATGTTCTGGAACGTGTTTACCCATCAACCCATCTGGGCGTGGCTCATCATTGGATTCCTTCAGACATTCGTGTTGATCCCGCTGATGGTCAGGCGATGGGGCAAGGGTGCGTATTGCGGGTGGATTTGTTCCTGTGGCGCGTTGGCTGAGACGATGGGTGACGCGCACAGGCACAAGATGCCGCACGGCCCGAAGTGGAACAGGCTGAACATGATCGGGCAGGTCTTTCTATGGATCGTCACGGCGCTGCTGGTGCTACGTGTCATCTCATGGATTACCCCCGGTGGTTGGGCGGCAGCCGCATACGGCCTGATCTTCGATGGCAAGCGCGTCGACGGGTCGCAGATCGGCGGGGTGATGCGTTACCTCAATTACGTCTGGTCGGTCGATCTTCTCTGGGCGGGCATCTTCGGTGTCGCGTTCTACTTCTGGTTCTCAGGCAGGGTCTGGTGCCGGTTCGCCTGCCCGCTGGCGGCGCTGATGCACATCTACGCACGGTTCAGCCAGTTCCGGATACTAAGCGATAAGAAAAAATGTATCTCCTGCAACATCTGCACCAGCGTATGCCATCAAGGCATCGACATCATGAACTTCGCCAACAAGGGCCTGCCGATGGAAGACCCCCAGTGCGTGCGTTGCTCGGCCTGTGTGCAGAGCTGCCCGACCGGGGTGCTTGGCTTCGGGCGGATCAACCGGAATACCGGCGAGGTGTTGGCTGTTGATACACTCGGTGCTTCGCCGGTGCGGATGGCAGAATTGACGGTGAACGGGCGGACGATCTAAGAACACTATCGACTTACAAAGGGAAGATAACCATGAACCGTGTCACAAATCTAGCGATGCTTTTAGCGCTGCTGATTGCCTCGCCTGTCATCGCGGACGACGGTGAATCCGCGGCAACCCAACCCGCTACACAGCCCGCTACACAGCCGACCACCCAACCCACCTCGCAGCCGGCGGACCGATCCATCTCCCCCATCGCAGCCGTGATCACCCAAACGCACGGCATCGGAATCTACGGGTCCCACCAGGCGCTCCAGGCCGACGTCACGGTCACCTTCGGCGGCAACCCCATGCTGGCCGGCACGATGACATTCGACACACCGGTCGGCAAGTCACGGATCGAAACGGCGGACGGCGGGGTCATGGTGCTGGACGGGCAGGACGCATGGGTAGCCCCGGCCGACGCCCCCGTCCCGCCGGGCATGGCCCGTTTCCACTTGCTGACCTGGCCCTACTTCGCCGCGGCACCTTTCAAGCTCGCGGACCCCGGCACGACACTTGTCGACGCGGGTATGAAGCCGCTCGATGCCCACCGCATCCTCCCCGCCGGAAAACTCACCTTCGATGCGGGGACCGGCGACTCGCCGGACGACTGGTACCTGGTCTACCGGGACCCCGACACCAACCGCCTGGCGGCGATGGCGTACATCGTGACCTACGGCAAGACCGCACACGATGCCGAGAAAGAACCCCACGTCGCCATCTACGAATCGTTTGAAGTAATCGACGGCGTCACGCTGCCGACGCGCATGACCATGTGGAACTGGGAAGCCGGGACCGGGAAGATCGGTGAGATGCTCGGGTCGCTTGAACTGAAAAACTACCGTTTTGTCGAGCCCGACGAGACCACGTTCACCAAGCCCGATGGTGCGCGGATCGACGCCCCGCCACCACCGGCGGATCGAGGATAAGCCATGAGCGATACAACCACCTCCCCTGCCGACACACTCTTTTCCAACGCGATAGGCAGACTCGACGAAGCCGGGAAGATCGCGGGTCTCGACCCGGAGGTGGTTGAGTTGCTTCGGCACACCAAAGCGGTGATGCACATATCGATCCCCGTGCGGATGGACGACGGGTCGCTGAAGGTGTTTGAAGGTTACCGTGTCAGGCACAACAACCACCGAGGCCCGACCAAGGGCGGCATCCGCTACCACCCCAACGTATCCCTCGACGAGGTCAAGGCGCTGGCGTTCTGGATGACCTGCAAGTGTGCCGTGGTGGGCATCCCGTTCGGCGGTGGCAAGGGCGGGGTCACCGTGGACCCGCGCGAGTTGTCTCACATGGAGTTAGAACGGCTGTCGCGTGGTTTCATCCAGCAGGTCGCCGACTTCATCGGGCCCGACGTCGATATCCCAGCGCCGGATGTCTACACCAACGCCCGGATCATGGGCTGGATGATGGACGAGTACTCCAAGATCAAAAGGCAACACAGCCCGGCGGTGATCACCGGCAAGCCGATCCCCTTGGGCGGCAGCCTCGGCCGAGACGACGCGACCGGACGTGGTGCCTACTACTGCATCAAGGAACTGGAAAAACGTCGCGGCTGGGATCCAAAGAAAACCACCGTCGCGGTACAGGGTTTCGGAAACGGCGGGCAGAACGCGGCCAAGCTCCTGCACGCAGACGGGTACAAGGTCGTCGCTGTGAGCGATTCCAGAGGTGGGATCTACAAGCCGCAGGGGTTTGATGTGCCCAGCCTGATCCAGTTCAAGAACGAGTCACGCAAACTCAAGGCGGTCTACTGCGACGGGTCGGTGTGCGAGGCGATTCAAGCCGACTCGATCAGCAATGAGCAGTTGCTTGAGTTAGATGTGGATGTGCTGATCCCCGCCGCGCTGGAAAACCAGATCACCTCTGCGAAAGTCGGCAACATGAAGGCAAAGGTGATCGCCGAGGTCGCCAACGGCCCCACGACCCCAGAAGCGGATGCGGCCCTGAGCAAGCGCGGCACGCTGGTGATCCCAGACATCCTCGCCAATGCGGGCGGTGTCACGGTCAGCTACTTCGAGTGGGTGCAGAACCGCCAGGGGTTCTACTGGCCCGTCCAGGAGGTCCGCGATCGGCTCGAGAAGATCATGCGGGCCGAGTTCAACGCGGTCTACGACCTGATGGAGCAGCACGAGACCGACATGCGGACAGCGGCATACGCCCATGCGCTCAAGCGGATCGGCGACGCGGTCGAGGCTGGGGGCACCCAACGGTACTTCACCGAAGCGAACTGACCGCCCCGCCCCCCCGACTTGCCCCCGGACTTATCCCCGGATTGCCCCGATTGCTAACCAGTTAGTCCCCCCGGATCACCCCGCCGGTGGTATCATCACCCAGTCAGGCAAGCGCCATCGGCAAGGAGGCCCGGGACCGGCATGCTCAAAGACGTTTACCCCTACTACCTGGCGAACGAGCCTAAGCAACCCAACGTCGACCTGCCGGTGAAGGATAAATACACCGGCGAGGTTGCATCACGCGCGGCGCTTGCCGGCGCGGATGCTATTGAACAAGCGATTGTGGCGGCGGTGGATGCGGCCGGGCCGATGCGCCGATTAAAAGCCTACGAGCGACAAGCGGTGCTGGACCACTGCGTGCAGCGGTTCCGTGAGCGCGCCGAGGAATTGGCACAGGGCCTGTGCATTGAGGCCGGCAAGCCGATTAAAGATTCGCGCGGCGAGGTGACCCGCCTGATCGATACCTTCCGGATCGCTTCCGAGGAAGCGACACGGATCGCCGGGGAAGTCATCCCGATGGATATCTCCGCCCGTGCGGCGGATTACTCGGGCATGACTCGGCGTGTCCCGATCGGGCCCTGCTCTTTTATTACGCCGTTCAACTTTCCTTTGAACCTGGTGGCGCACAAGGTCGCGCCGGCGATCGCGGCGGGCTGCCCGTTTGTGCTCAAGCCCGCGCCGGATACGCCGATCGGGGCGCTTATCATCGGTGAGGTTTTGGCTGAGACCGATTTGCCCAAGGGCGCGTTCTCGATCCTGCCGACCACGAATGAACTGGCCGCACCGCTGATCGAAGACGACCGGATCAAGCTGCTCTCGTTTACCGGGTCGGCCATCGGCTGGGAACTTCGAGCCCGGGCAGGCAAGAAAAAAGTCTTGCTCGAACTGGGAGGCATCGCCGCCTGCATCGTCGATGAAGACATCACCGGCGAACACCTGGACGACGCCGTGAAACGTATGGTGATCGGCGCGTTTTATCAGTCCGGCCAGAGCTGCGTCGGCGTGCAGCGGGTGCTGGTCCATGAGGCGGTGAACGACGAATTCAAGCGTAAGTTTGTGGCCGCGTCCAAGGCGCTCAAGGCCGGGAACCCCAAGGACGAAGACACGTTCATCGGCCCAATGATCACGGAGAAGGCGGCGAAACGTCTGGAAGGCTGGATCGGTAAGGCGGTGGACGGCGGCGCGAAGCTGCTATGTGGCGGCGGGCGTGAAGGCGCAATGCTTGAAGCCACCGTGCTGGAAGATGTCCCCAGCGACCGGGCTATCTGGTGCCGTGAAGCGTTCGGCCCGGTCGCTGTGCTGAAAAAATTCAGCGACTTCGACGAAGCGCTTCACATCGTTAACGACAGCCCGTTCGGCCTACAGGCCGGCGTCTTCACACGCGATTTGTACAAGGCACACAAGGCCTGGGATGAGTTAGAGGTCGGTGGTGTCATCATCGGGGACGTCCCAAGCTGGCGTGTCGACCACATGCCCTACGGCGGGGTCAAGGCCAGCGGGCTTGGCCGCGAGGGCATCCGTTACGCGATCCAGGCCATGACCGAGTTGCGGTT
>JAJDCT010000473.1 GCA_029260695.1 Phycisphaeraceae bacterium | reverse complement strand
GCGTTCTTACCCTGGCGTTTGGATTGCAGGGCCATGGCGTCTGCCCTGGCCAGTAGCTCGTCGGGCGTCCGCCCATCCCAAGGGAAGCTGGCCAATCCCCCCGAAACGGTGAGTCTGCCGATGGCCTTATCCAAGAGCTTGGGGAACCGGTGAGAACAGATCGCGTCCTGAAACCGGCGTGCCGCGGCGACAACATCCTGGGGGTGCTCGCTGTTGGGCTTACGCTGCTTTTCATTGTCCCAGAAGATGACAGCGAATTCGTCACCGCCGATCCGTGCCACCACGTCGTGATCGCGCACGACCGAATGCATCAGCCGCGCGGCTTCTCGCAAGACTTCGTCACCCGTGGCGTGGCCGTACTTGTCGTTGTAGAGCTTGAAGTCGTCGATATCGAACATCAGCAGCGTGACCTGAGAGCGGTCGGTTGCGGCACGTTGGAGGATGCGTTTGAGGAATCGGTTGAAGTATCTGCGGTTCCAGATGCCAGTGAGTTCGTCGCGCAAGGCCATGTCGCTGAGCCCTGCGACCTGATCGCCGAGCGCTAACCACCGGCTAAGCCAGTCGGCCCAGGGCGTAAGCTGATCGGCCGTAGCCGGAGCGGATGCGTGGAGTTGCCCAAGACGCCTACCCTGATAAGTCACGAAGACCGAAGCGTTGCCCTCGGGTGGCTCTCCGTCTGCAGGCCGCAAGCCGACCCCTTGCATACCGGATTGAGACTCGATTAAACGGACCGCCACGGAGGCAAGCCCTCCCTGGCCTGTCAGAAGCGACTCGACCAGATCGATATCGCCAAGTTCATCGGACTGAGACTGAGTGTGCTCAGGCCCATCATCGGTGGAACCTGGCACGTCGGTTTGCGATGGGCCGTTGTTGTCGGTCACCTGGACCGGAGGCGGGTCGTTGCCTGCTTGTGAACGCTGGATACCGATCAAACGATCGAGCGCCTCCAGGCCGATCGGCCCGACAAGACAATCGTCAAACCCCAGAGCGTTGGCCCGTTGCCGCAGGTCCGCGTCGGCCTGATTACAAAGCGCCACCAGTCGTGTACCCGGCGCCAGCGTGCGCAGGCCACGGACGATGGCGTGCATCGAACCATTCAGCACGTCGATAGGCCCAACGATCATATCCGCTTGTCTCTTAGAGACTTCCCCAAGCGCAGACAGGTATGAAGGCACCACCTTGGATCGCATCCCGTTGTTGTCGATCAAGCCCGCAAGCCGATCCGCCGCCTGGGTCCCGCCGACGACGACAATACGTTGAATGTGGCCGTTCTCGTTGAGCCTGGCCTGTCGCGTAAGATCACTGCTAGGTGCTAAGGGTTCGCTCATGGCTCCCCTCCCAACTCCTCGGGGACCGGGCCAAGCAGCATCGCGAGTTCTTCTTCACTGATCAACGGTTCGCCGACCTCGGCGGGGCCTTGCACCTTGACGATCAACGACCGGACACGGTCCGATGGCACCTGGGCATGGACTCGGGCAAGCGGTGACGGCGAAGTGAGCGCTGCATCAGTTGACTCTTTGGATGGCTCAAAAGGGACGGATGCCGACCGCGGGCCATGCCCCGTAATATCACCCGCCGGTCGGCCGTTTAAGGGCTGAAGCTGCGCTTTGCCAGTTGGGTGTGCCGACTGGTAGCCCCACCGGACCGTCTTTGGGTGGTAGGCTTTGACCGCTTCGATCAGATCGACCAGGCCGGACTGCTGTACCGGGTCGACGACGACCAGTGCGCCGGTTGTTTGCCTGGCCAATTCGATCATCACGTCGGCGGGATCGGCTACGACCTGTGTGCCGACCCCCCGCTTAGAGAGCCCGCCGAGCAGATCGACCGGCGCCATCCCACCGGGACAGATCAACACGACACACCGTGTAGCCGCCTTGGCTGGGACAGGGGTTGGGTTCTGGTTTTCGTGTAAGCCCTCCAGCATATCCCTATTCTAGCACACGACCCAAACCAAAAATAGAACCTGTAAATCGTGCCGACGGGCCCCAGGACAAGCCAGGGCAGAAATGCCCCAACGCAAGAGCCATACTTGTCCAAATTCGCTATCTTGTCATCCAATTCATAGGCCACAGACCCTGAAACCACGCCCCGAGCCCCCCTGCCATGCAGACCCTCGCAGCAGCATCGCTAAGTCCGGCCGACATCACCCGGTTAATGGTCGCATTGGCGGTCTTGCTGGGGATATCCCGTTTACTCGGCGAGCTTGCCAGGCGGTTTAAGCAGCCGGCTGTGCTCGGCGAGATCCTCGCCGGCGTGCTGCTGGGCCCTACCGTATTGGGGTATTTTAGCCCGGAGGCCCTGGAGTGGTTGTTCCCCGTATCCGCGGCTCAGCCCGGACGGATCGCGCTGGATGGATTCGTGGTCATCTCCGCGACGTTGCTGCTGCTGGTCGTCGGCCTGGAGGTTGATCTTTCAACGGTCCGTCGGCAAGGCAAGGCGACCGCTTATGTGAGTTTGATGGGGGTGGCTCTGCCATTCATCCTGGGTTTTGGCTTGGCGTACGGGATACCCGAAATGCTCGGTGCCGGGCCCCGTGGTCAGGCGGCACCGTTGCCATTTGCGATCTTCGTCGGGATCGCCTTATCGATCACGGCCCTGCCGGTCATCGCAAAAGTTTTGATGGACCTGAATCTCGCCAAGAGCGATCTGGGGATGCTGATTATCTCCTCGGCGATGCTCAACGACCTGGTCGGGTGGATCGGGTTTGCGGTGGTCTTAGCGTTGTTGCCATCGGATACTTTGGGCGCGGCTCCTATGTCGGTGGTGACAACGATCACGCTGACACTGATCTTCCTGGCGGTCATGATTACGTTGGGGCGTTGGCTCTGCCACAAGACGTTGCCCTACATCCAGTCCAGATGGAGTTGGCCCGGCGGGGTACTCGCGTTCGTCTCGGTCGTCGCGTTGGGGTGTGCCGCGATCACGGAGTCCCTTGGGATCCACTCGATCTTCGGGGCTTTTATCGCTGGGGTTGCGATCGGTGATTCGCCACGGCTGCGTGAACGGACGCGCGAGACGATCCATCAGTTCGTGACCAACTTCTTTGCGCCGATCTTCTTTGCGAGCATCGGTCTGCGTATCAACTTTATCAGCAACTTCGACCCTCTGGCGGTCGCGCTGGTGTTGGCGGTGGCGTTCCTGGGTAAGTCCGGCGGGTGTTACCTGGGCGCGAAGATGGCCGGGATGAATCGACGCGAAAGCCTGGCGACGGCATTTGGGATGACCTGCCAGGGCGCGGTGGGCATCATCCTCGGGCAGATGGCGTTCAAGGCCGGGCTCATCGGCGAGGGCTTGCTCGTGGCGGTGGTCATCATGGCGTTGACGACCAGCTTGTTCTCTGGCCCCGCGATGCAGGCCGTGCTGAAGTTGAAGACGCAGTTACGGCTGGCGGACATCGTGACAGACCGACATATCCTGATCCACATGAAGTCGGTCACCCCGTCCAAGGCCATCGCGGAGCTCGCCGTACGGGGTGCCGAGCTGACCGGGCTGGCCCCCGACTTGATTACCCAAACCGCACTGGATCGGGAGAAGGCCATGCGCACGGGCCTACCCGACGGTTTGGCCGTACCCCACGCACGCCTGACGGGCCTGAAAAAGCCCTGTATGGTCATCGGGCGCAGCGTCCCGGGGATCGACTTTGACGCACAAGACGGCCGGCCCGCACACCTGGTGTGCCTGCTGCTGACACCCGAATCAGACCACGATGCACAGATCGATCTGTTGAGCTTGTTCGCTCGCACGTTCCAAGACGCCGGCATCCGCCAGGGGGCTCTGGCTGCGGAGTCCACGACCGAATTCCGTGCTGAATTAAACCTGGCGGGCACTGACGCCTAACTCTGACACGGGCTGACACGGGCTGACACGTTCAAGCGGATGATCCTGACGCCCGGTCCCAGGTGGGTATCTGATACACTTCCGCGCATGACTCCGGCCATGAACACGCCAGCCAACACCGACGGAATCCGTGCCGTACCGTCCCACCGCAGATGCCTTTGGATCTATCTCCTGCTTTCATTGTTGGTCCTGGGTTACGTCACAGCACTGACAGGCAACCGATCGGAACGGCTCGACGCAGACGCCTGGGAACACCACCGGGCGGTGCTGGCTCTGGAGCATGATCTCCGGCACCCCGGCAACCCGACTTACGCCACCGATGAACCCTCGATCAGGTATTCGCCTTACTCGGTGACGCTGGCGATGATTGCACGGTCAACCGGTATCAGTGCCTACGACGCGCTGAGCGGCGCGGCGGTGGTAAACACACTGCTTCTGCTCATGGCGCTTTGGTGGTGGCTGCGTGGTTACGGGCTCGCACCGGCAGCACCACTGGCACTACTCGCAATCATCTTCCTCTACGGGCAACCACCGGGGTACGCCAACAGCAACGCGCTAAGCGACCTCCCCTGGCATCAGGTCAACCCCTCGGCGTTTGCCTTGCCGATCATGATCTTCTCTTGGGCGTGGCTGTACCGCGCCAAGGGACGGGGGTTGATTGGCTTCGTCTTGGGTTCCACCCTACTGCTCGCGGTTGCGGTGTTGTGCCACGGCATGACCGGCGTGCTGGGCGCGTTTGGGCTATGGGTCACGGCGGTTGGCAGCGATCGATCCAGGTGGGCCCGTGTCATCGCAACCGTGGTGGTCTGCGGCTTGGCGTTCGGCCTCGCGGCGATGTGGCCTTGGTATGACTTCCTGCTAGCGGTCGGGCATTCACCCGACAAGTGGTATTGGTTCAACCCAGCCATCTTCAAGCTGATGCTCCTGGTGTGGTGCCTGCCGGCGATATTGGCTTCGGTTGCCGCGCTACCGATCCGCGATGATCCATTTATACGGACCGCCTTGCTTGCTACGGTCGGCCTGATCGCGATCGCTTTCGTCGGCGCGGCGGCGGGGTCTGCGACATTGGCACGGCTGCCACTGGCCGGGTTGATCTTCCCCCAGGCCGTCGTGGGTGTCTTCCTGTATCGCTCGGGGGCCATGGACCCGAGGTCATGGCCGACCCGGATCAAGCAGCTACTGGATCGCAATCAAGCCACGATGAGCCGGGCGCTGGTTGAAACATTGGTTGCCGGCCTGATCGTCGCGATGGCGTTCCCCAATATCTGGCTGGTGATGCGCGAGCCCCACCTTGCGAGGAACTGGATTTCTCCGCTGATGGGTAGGGAAGACAAGCAGCCACACCACTGGGATCACTACGACGCACTGCTGTCACCTCACATCAAGGCTGGAGACGTGGTGCTTGCGGAACCACTGACGGCTTGGCCGGTGCCGTCGTTTGGTGGCCGTGTGGTCAGCGCACAACACTTGGAATTCTTCACGCCCAACCAGCGCGAACGCCTGGGCGATACGGATCGGTTCTTCACGCCCCAGACGCCGCACTCGGACCGTGTTGCTTTGATCGATCGATACGCCGTGTCGTGGCTTCTGCTGGATCGAAGCCACCTTCGGCCTGCTGTGTTCGCTGAGTTGTTCTTGCCCGATGCCGTGGTCGGTGACGATGGCCAAAGAGTGCTGATGGATGCGGATCGGTGGATCGATATCCCGGGCTCGCTATCAACACCGGCCCCTGACAAACAGTAGCGAAACAACAGACCCCTTCCTCATTCGGCACCACGGCCGACACCTGCTGATAGAATGCCCAGCACCTAAATCATGGCGATACTCAGCAAATCCAAGAAACTCAAGAAAAGCCTGTCACTATTCAACGTTTACACGTTGGCAACGGGGGCAACACTCAGTTCTGGTTTTTTCCTGCTGCCGGGGTTGGCGGCGGCCGATGCCGGGCCCGCGGTGATCCTCAGCTACCTCCTGGCACTGCTGCCGCTGATGCCGGGGATGCTTGCCAAGATCGAACTGGCGACCGCGATGCCCAAGGCAGGCGGCGTCTACTACTTCATCGACCGCAGCCTCGGTCCCTTGGCCGGCACCATCAGCGGGATGGGCACTTGGTGTTCGCTGGTCCTTAAGACGTCCTTCGCCTTGATCGGTGTAGGGGCTTACCTAGCGGTGTTCTTTCCCGATGCTCCCATGATCCCATTGGCCGTTGGCCTGGCGATTACCTTTGGGATTATCAATCTGCTTGGTACCGGCAAGTCCAGTGCGGTGCAGACCGTGCTGGTTGTGCTGCTGCTTGCGCTCCTGGTTGGGTTTGTCTTGGATGGCTCCAATGATATCCAGTACGCCTACTTCAGCGGTTTCTTCAACTCGGGTGCGGAGAACATTTTCGCGGCTTCGGGGATGGTATGTATCAGCTACATGGGGGTGACCAAGGTTGCCAGCGTGGCCGAGGAAGCCAAGGACCCTGAGCGGACCCTGCCTTTGGGTATCCTGTTCGCGCTGATCACAGCGGTACTGATCTATGGTATCGGGACGTTCATCATCGTGGGTGTGGTCGACCCGCAGGTGCTGTACGCCGGCGAAGCACCCAGCCTGATCCCTGTGGCCGACGCCGCCGAAGCCATTGCCGGCCGTTGGGGCGCGGTGGTCATGACCGGTGCTGCGTTGCTGGCATTTCTATCTGTAGCCAATGCGGGGATCCTCAGCGCATCACGATACCCACTGGCGATGGGACGAGACCACCTGCTGCCCACGTTATTCCGTAGACTCAACCGCTTTCAAAGCCCGCAGAACGGCGTGATCCTGACAACCGCTGCGGTCCTGGTCTGCGTGACTCTGCTGGACCCGACCAAGATTGCCAAACTAGCCAGCTCGTTCATGTTGCTGTTGTTCGCGCTGAACTCACTTGCGGTGATCGTGATGCGCGAGAGCAAGATCGAGTCATATGACCCGGGGTTCCGTTCGCCGTGGTACCCCTGGCTGCACCTGGCCGGAATCGCGGGGCCGGCGGCGTACATCGTGATGATGGGGGTGCTGCCGATGCTGTTTTCAGCGGGCCTGATCCTTGTCGGGGTGATCTGGTACATCTACTACGCCAAGGACCGTGTGGAACGCGGTGGCGCGATCTATCATCTGTTCGCAAGGCTCGGCCAGCGCCAGTACGCCGGGCTCGACCGCGAGCTGCGCGGCATCCTCAAAGAAAAAGGCCTACGGGTCGATGATCCCTACGATCAGATCGTCGCCCGTGCCTCGGTCATCAACGAGCCGGGCGAGACGACGTTTGAAGACATCGTTCATAGGGCGGCTAGCAAACTGGCGGTCCAGTTGCCGATCAGCGCCGAGCAGTTGGCCAACACCATCATGGAAGGGACGCGCGTCGGCGCGACCCCGGTGTCCAAAGGTGTCGCCCTGCCGCACGTGCGGATGCCCGGTCTGAATGCCGCCTTAATGGTCCTGGCTCGCACACCCAAAGGGGTCAGCGTCCAGATCAACCACAACCTCACCGACCACGGCATGGACCAGTCGATCTTTGCAGCGATCTTCCTGGTCAGCCCCGAAGAAGATGCGTCGCTGCACCTGCGGATCCTCGCGCAGGTCGCTCAGCATGTCGACGACGAACAGTTCATGCCCCAGTGGCTGGCGACCGCTGACGAGCGCAAGCTCAAGGAAGCCCTACTCCACGAAGAGCGATTCATGCAACTGATACTTGAGGCAAGCGGCCCCAGCGCCAGCCTCAATAACATCCCGATGCGAGAACTTCCCCTGCCGGATGGGAGCCTGGTTGCGATCGTGGACCGCGATGGCGACATGATCATCCCCCGTGGCGATACGGTCCTTCAATTAGGTGACAAACTGACTATCGTGGGTGTGCCCGGCAGCATCACAACGATACGCAAGCAGTATCACCCGATGTAACCCATCGTGAACTTACCGGCAAAGTGGGATTTAGGCAGGTTTCACCTTATCTATAGCGTTGTACAACGGTTTAGCCCGGGCGGCCACGCCCGGCGTACGCCGCGTGGCCGCGGCGGCTAAACATCACCCGCTACGGTTAAAATAAAACCGCTCTCGGAATGTGCTCGGGCCGCTCGTGAACAGACCCACCAGCCGATGAAGAGATGGCATTACCAGGACCGCGTGTGATGCGTATCAGGTTGCCTCAAAGAACCGCTTTGATGTCCCACCGGGCCCGACTTTTGCTGATACGGGTTTGCCGCACTTGGGGCACCGCCCCTCGTACATCGTGCCGGCCTTGTTGCGGTAGATGCGGCTATACGCCGAGCAGCACTTCCATTGCACCGCCAGCCACGGCCGACCACGGAGGCTCACGCGGTCCGCCTGCTGAGATACCGGGGGCTTGAGCCCATCGATGTCCACGATGTAGTCTGGTCCTGCCATACCTGACCTCAATCGGCGATTTCAGCGTACCGGCTTCAACAGCCCGGCATCCAGCGTGAAGATATCCCGTTGCTCATTGGCGATGCGCAGCGTGGTGTCATCATCCCAACATATAGCCTCTGCCTGTTTTATCCGGTGCGGGGGCAAAGCCAGCCGCCAGACATGGCCGGCCAGCCAATCATCGCCGCCATCGGTTGCCTCGAAGACCCACACACCGTCGTAGCTGAGGACCGCAAGCCTTCGGCCGTCGGGGGACAGGTCGGCAGCGGTCGGGACGATCCGTAGATCATCCGTCCTGCTCACAAGTGTCAGTTCGTTCACTTCATCGGTGCGGGTCGTGTCGAGCCGGTAAAGACTGGTGCCGTAGGTGATTTTGTCCCAACGGCGGTCGGCCCTGTACTTGGTTAGCAGGTAAAGCCGCCCATCGTGGACGAACACCGCTTCACAATCGAACCGCCAATCCTCCGGCGGGGTGCCTTCCTGATCGGGGTAGGCCACGGGGATGAATGAGGTCGGCCGTGCCCGGTCGATCGCCAGAGGGTTAGGCTCATTGAGGACGTAGACCCCCAGATCACGCCTGGCGTTCCCGTTGTTGCCCATGTCGGCGATGTACAACCGGCCGTCATCAATGGCGATGTCTTCCCAATCGACGTTAGCACTATTCAACACCGCGATCCCGGGCCAAGGCTCCTTGCCCTCTTGGAACTCCTGCGTGTAGTACTTGTCCCCCAGCCAGCCCGGCATGACCGCCTGACCCTGGGCGTTGATCGCAAACAGGCGCGGCACGTCGCCGCTGTCGTTGTGGACCCACCACACATCCGGGTAGGTACGGCTACGGATGATCCCGCTGATCTCATTCAACGGCGGATGCGCCATTAAAGCGACATCGTGCAATGACTCTTCTTCCAGTTCGTCTTGTGGCTCAAGGAGTTGTTCGGCTGACTGCGATGAAGATTGCTCGGCTTGTAGTGCGGCCGGTTGCTCGGTGGGTTGTTCGACTGGTTGATCCGCTGACTGCTCAGCGGGCTGCTCAGCGGGCTGCTCAGCGGGCTGCTCATCTGCATGTTCGGCTGCTTGTTCGGTGAGCAACACCTCTGACGGGCCGTTGACGGTATCAGCGACCGCCCCTGCAGCCACTTCTGGCACCTCTGCGCGGGTGCCAGAAACCTGCCCTCGCACAGACAAACCAAGCGTGACTGCAGCAGCCAAAACAGCCAGCCGCACCGGGACCGTCCGGGCAAGGCATCTCATCCTCGCCCCTCACACAATGACACCGGATTGGCAAGAGTCATACCGCCCATGCCGAGGATCGTACCACGACGCAAGGGCCGACCGCTATTCGTCGTCTGTCTCGGCGGGGACCAGCTCGTCGTCGTCGGACAGCCCGGCGGCGGGGTCGGTCGCATCTTCGACGGGGTCGCCGATGCCCTTGTCTGCCATGACGAGTTTCTTGATCTCGTCGAACAGGTCGGGGTTTTCCTTGATGAACTGCTTGCTGTTCTCGCGTCCCTGACCGAGGCGGGTCTCGTTGAAGCTGAACCATGCTCCGGACTTCTGAACGACTTCGCATTCGACGGCAAGGTCCAGGAGGTCGCCGGTGGCGCTGATGCCCTCGTTGAACATGATGTCGAACTCAGCCTGGCGGAACGGGGGGGCGACCTTGTTCTTGACGACCTTGACGCGAACGCGGTTGCCGACCGCCGTGTCGCCATCCTTGATGCTGCCGGTACGGCGGATGTCCAGGCGGACCGAGGAGTAGAACTTGAGCGCCCGACCGCCGGGGGTGGTTTCGGGGTTGCCGAACATCACGCCGATCTTTTCGCGGATCTGGTTGATGAAACTGACGGTGCACTTGCTCTGGTTGATCGCCCCGGTGAGCTTGCGCAGGGCCTGGCTCATCAGGCGTGCTTGGAGCCCGACGTGGCTGTCGCCCATCTCGCCTTCGATCTCGGCCCGTGGGATCAGGGCGGCGACGGAGTCGATCACGACCAGGTCCACGGCGTTAGACCGGACCAGCAGCTCGCAGATCTCAAGGGCCTGCTCGCCGGTGTCGGGCTGGCTGACCAGCAGGTCGTCGATGTTGACGCCCAGACGCTTGGCCCAGGAGGGGTCCAGGGCGTGCTCGGCGTCGATGAAGGCTGCGACACCGCCGGACTTTTGGACGCTGGCGATGATGTGCAGGTTGAGGGTGGTCTTGCCGGAGGATTCCGGGCCGAAGACCTCGATGACCCGGCCGCGGGGGATGCCGCGTCCGCCCAGGGCGAGGTCCAGGCTGATCGCCCCGGTGGAGATCCCGGGGGGGATGTTTGACGGGTCGTCGTCCAGACGCATGATCGAGCCCTTGCCGAAAGTCCGCTCGATCTGGGCTACTGCACGCTCCAGGGCCAGTTTTCGGCCTGCCTCGGACTTATCGACGGGGGACTGAGATTTGGCCATGGAAAGCATTCTTTCTCGTCTCGCGGCGTTCCCATTCTTCTTGCCGCCTCGGGAAACGGTTGAGGATGTTACCATAGTCATGCTCCTTGTTTGAGTCAATGTTCGGTTGATGTCAGGCACCGGCCATGTTAGGGGATGTTCGGCATCTGT
>JAJDCT010000472.1 GCA_029260695.1 Phycisphaeraceae bacterium | reverse complement strand
GCTGTAGTCGGTGAAGGTCTTGGCGCAACCACTCGCAATCAACGCGCAGAACATCACCACTAGCGTTTTGATCGGGCCATGATATTCGGCCATGCGTCGTTGCATCGGCAGGCTCCTAGCGGTCATTCGGGACTGTGGCGTCAGCACGCCGTAGGGTCCCAGACCCTCGGGATCGTCTCGAGGATCAAAGTCATATCTCGTACAAGACTGCGGCTGCGCAGGTAGCGCAGGTCATAAGCCAATTTCCTTCTCATCCCGGCGAGGTCGTTGCTGTATCCGTTTCGGACCTGGGCCAGACCCGTCAGCCCGGGTGCAGCCGCCAGGCGGCGCTCGATCCCAGGCATGTCATCACGCAGTTCCTCAATGATTTCCGGCCTCTCAGGCCGTGGGCCCACCAGGCTCATCTGACCAAACAGGATATTGACCAATTGTGGCAACTCGTCGGCGTGACACTTACGGACCCACTGGCAGCCGCGCAACACTCGCGGGTCGGAGTCGGTGGCGCAGCGCGCTCCGTCACGCTCAGCGTCCAGTGACATCGTCCTGAACTTATATATATTGAACAGCCACCCGTTGCGGCCGACCCGCCATTGCTTGTAAAGCACTGGGCCACCGTCCACGAGCTTGATCCAACATGCACAGAAAATCATCAACGGCATCAGCACGACCAAGCCGAACATCGCCGCAACAATATCCAGAGCACGCTTGCATGCCTCGAAGCCCTGACCGGGCGAGCGCATCGATCGCCGGCGGGGGTAGGCCCCGGCTTGCTCGATTGTCTTAGCGTGTTCTCTTTCAGCTTGCATCTACGAATGTCCCTTGACAGACCTTTCACAGCCTGTCCTCACCGATATCGGTGTGTCGGTAGCGCTACTTAATCAATCTGGGCGTGTGGTAAGGGATATAACGTCCAGGCGGACCGGGCAGGGTGTGCCGGACGCTCCTATCGGACCGCGCATGCAGCCACTTGGGGCGAAACGGTCCGATGTCTGCACCGCCACGCCCCATCGTCTTGAGCCGGACCGTTTGGCTGTCCCCGGCACGACCCGGTAGACTGCCTCTTGCGTGCGGGTTTAGACGCCGCCTGTCGGGACGATAGGCCGGTCCATATAACAGTGACGCCGAGAGACGCCGGATGACATGGGAAGCCTGGGTGACGCTTGGGACCGTGGGACTGATCGCCCTGGCTTTGGTGCGCGGGCTCGCCGGCCCGGACACCGTGCTGATCGGCGGCCTGACCCTGCTGATGACGCTGGGGCTTTTTTCGGACGTATTCCCCACGCCTGCCCAGGCCGTTGCCGGCTTCGGTAACGAAGCGGTCATCACCATCGCGGTCCTCTTTGTCATCGCAGAGGGACTCAGCCAGACCGGTGCGATGTCTCTGGTCACCCAGCCATTACTCGGTCGCCCCGGATCGGTGCGCGCCGCACTGACACGGCTGACACTCCCCGTGGCGGTCCTCAGCGCCTTCCTGAACAACACGCCCATCGTCGCGATGTTCATGCCCGTCGTCAGCGACTGGTGCAAGAAGATCGGGCTGGCGCCTTCCAAGCTCTATATCCCCCTGAGCTACGCCGCGATCCTTGGCGGGTCCTGCACACTTATCGGGACCGCGACCAATGTCTTCGTCGACGGCCAAGTGACCGCAGCGCAGAAGCACGGCGAGCTGGCGGATGTCCATATCAGTATGTTCACCGTCTCAGCCGTCGGCGTGCCCAGCGCGATCCTCGGCCTGGCCTACCTCATCTTCATCGCGCCGAGGTTTCTACCCGACCGCCGCACACCCGACCAGGCCGATGGTGATGCGCGGCGCTACACCGTGGAGATGATCGTCGAGCCCAAGAGCCCGATCGCAGGCAAGACCATCGAAGAGGCGGGCCTGCGTGCACTCCCCGGCGCCTACCTCATTGAGATCGAACGTGACGGTGAACGCATCGCCGCCGTCGGCCCCGAACAGGTGCTCCATGTTGCCGACCGCCTGATTTTCGCAGGCATCGTCGACTCCGTTGTTGATCTGCAACGCACCCGAGGCTTGGCGCCGGCGACCGAGCAGGTCTTCAAGCTCAGCGACCCTCGCCCGGACCGCCGACTCGTCGAGGCCGTCGTCAGCGACAACTGCCCACTGATCCACAAATCCATCCGCGAAGGGAAATTCCGCACCGTCTACGGCGCCGCCGTTATCGCCGTACACCGTGGCGGTCAGCACCTGGGCATGGTCAAGATCGGCGACATCGTCCTACAGGCCGGTGATACGCTGCTGTTAGAAACACACCCCCGCTTCGTCGAAGCTCAACGCAACAGCCGTGACTTCTTCCTGGTCTCAGCGGTTCAGGGCTCAAAGCCCATCCGCCACGACCGGGCCTGGGTCGCGCTGCTGCTGATGACAGCGATGGTCGCCGCCGTCACACTCACCCCGATGAGGCTGGTCAACGCCGCGCTTCTGGCAGGCGGACTCATGGTGCTTGCCGGCTGCTGCTCGACCGGTGAAGCCCGGCAAAGCATCAACTGGCGTGTCCTGCTGACCATGGGTGCCGCGCTGGGAGTCAAGTCTGCCCTGGAATCCACCGGCGCAGCACAAAATGTGGCCGAGGCGATCATCCAGCTCTTTCAAGCGGCCGGCCCACGCGGCATCCTGATCGCCATCTACCTCATCGGCATGGCACTGACCTCGCTGATCGGGCCTATCGGGACCGTCGGCCTGATCTTCCCCGTTGCCAAAGCCGTCGCCATCACACAAGACTACAGCTTCATGCCTTTCGCCATAGCGCTCATGACCACCAGCGCCGCCAGTTTCGCAACACCCACCGCCTACCAGACCAACCTCATGGTCTACTCCGCGGGCGGGTATCGCTTCGGTGATTATGTCCGTGTAGGCCTGCCCCTGAACCTCATCGTCATGGCCGTCACCGTCACCCTCGCGCCCTGGTTCTGGCCGTTCTAATGAAACTTGATTTGTGATCGCTGATCTCTGATTGATGATGAAAGCCTCTGCCCCCTGGCGGAGGCCGATTCATCGGCCGTCACAGCGCACCATCACACCCAACAAAAGCTTACTCATAAGGATTCTGCTCGATTCATGGGCGGCCGTCTTTCCCTCAGCCCCCGGTTTTGCCGGGGGATTAGCCGTGATGATGGGCGCGAGTTTTAATCGTGACCCGCATCATACCCCCGTGTAATGTTCAAATAAATGCAGATCCCTGTGATATGCCCGACCACCGCAGCCATCAGCCTTCCGACTACAGACGTCCGATTTTTAACTCCACCCGCCTCACCGCCTTGCCGCGGTGTCGGCTGACCAACTCGTCAAACACACCCGAACGCAGCAGACGATCAAGCTCATACAGCCGACCGCTTGAATCCACCGCCACACGCAACACCCCACGGGTCAACCCCATCAGCCGTGTGTGTTCCACCAGCTCCTGGGGCACCAGGTCCCCCCAGATCGTGGCAAGCTCGCCCAACTGTTCGTAGGGCTTCTGCACCTCCCGCTTGAACTGCCCGACCATGAACCCAAGCGACAGGTCCGGGTCCTTGCGGTTCCGCCGCTCACGCAGCCCATCGAGATGAGATTGGTAAGGGTCTTTCGCCATCACCCGTATCATACCCGACACCCCCGGACAGCAGACCCCGGACCTCGGCCCCCAGACCTTAGACCCCGGACCCTAGACCCCGGACCCAAACCCACTACAATCCCGCCCATGAACCTGATCCTCTTCGGCTACCGTGGCTGTGGCAAAACCACCCTCGGCAAAAAACTCGCCGCCCAGCTCTGGAAAGACTTCGTCGACGTCGATCAGCAGGTCTGTAAACGCTTCGACAACCGCAGCATCGCCGACATCTGGCAGACCGACGGCGAACCCGCCTTCCGCGAAGCCGAAGCCCAGGTCACAGCCGAGCTGGTCAAGCTTGAAAACCACGTCATCGCCCTGGGCGGCGGCACCCTCATGCACCCCGACGCACGCCAGGCCGTCAAGGACGCCCCCGACGCCAACCGTATCTATTTAGAGTGTGACCCCGATGAACTCGTCCGCCGCATCCACGCCGATGAAACCACCACCGCCGCACGTCCCAGCCTCACCGCCGCCGGCGGGGGCCTCGAAGAAATCAAGCAAGTCCTCGCCGACCGCGACCCCATCTACCGCGAGGTGGCCGACCATGTCTTCGAAGTCACCCACACCAAACCCGACGAGGCGGCGAGGTTTATCGTGGCGAAGTTTCTGTGACGAGATTCGGCCACTGCGAAGTCACAAAGGTCTTGAAGTCTTGGATGTCATTCGCGTCTAATCTTCTTCGTTCTGTTGTGGTTATAAGCTTATACGGATTCTGCTTCATTCATGGGCGGCTGTCTTACCCTCAGCCCCCGGCTTTGCCGGGGGAGTGGCCATGATGATGGGCACGAGTTTAAATCGTGATCCGTATTAGACAACCCGCCCCGCGCATAAAAAAACCGAGCGAGGGTAGATAATGGATGGGGGAAAATAACGGTTATTCGAGATTAATCTCTTCGCCTCACTCGGCGGTACAAACATCAGGTTGTGCGATCACTTGGCTGCGGGCCTCCTTTCATTGTCTATCCAATAAGATTATCGACGCCGCGGGGGCATGAGTCAAGAATTTTTTATAAAACCGCCGTCTCAATGCGCTTGCTGTGCCGGCAGGGCGTACAGGGTGGCGGTTGGGCCACTGGCATCCACCTGCTCCCAACCGGTAGCGATCAGGCGGGAAAGCGTCTGCTCGGTCACGTCCCGGTCGTGGCCGTAGGTGCCGTGCAGCCGAGCAAGCTCTGACCAGTGGACCCAGACATGGGTAATGCCTGCCCGACGCAGCGCATCATTTACCTCGTCCAACCCGCCCCCGGTTCCCCCGTCCCCCCCGGTTCGCCTAGCCTCGCGGATCATCTTCCCAAGCGGGGCCTCATCAAACGCGGTGGCATAAACAATCGGCCGACGCAGGTATAACAGCCCCGAGTTATCCGCGACCAGCAGCGTCTTGCTG
This sequence comes from Phycisphaeraceae bacterium, assembly GCA_029260695.1. Classification (GTDB taxonomy): domain Bacteria; phylum Planctomycetota; class Phycisphaerae; order Phycisphaerales; family Phycisphaeraceae; genus JAJRRS01. The sequence goes on along the minus strand of JAJDCT010000472.1, from coordinate 7,312 downwards.
TCCAGTGGAAGCCGATTGATCGGATGCGTATTCAGGTCGTCGGGGTGGGTCGCGATCGGCGCGTTGACCGCTACCCACAACGGGGCCTGCAGGTCTTCGCCGGTTTCTGGATCACGGCCCGTCGGTGTCTGGCTCAGCAGCGTGGTGAAACTGATGAGTCCCAGCATGACGACCATCGCCGCCCCGACCAGCGGCGCAACGTTGGGGGCCCGTTCTTTTGAAAGCGCACGCAATCGCCCACACCCAAGCCCCGCGATCAGGCACGCCGGCAGCACCGTCGGCAAAAGAAACCGGCTCTGCATGTGGGTCGCGAACATCCAGAAGCACACCTGCACGCCCAGCATCAACACCAGCCCCCCGGCAAGCCGCCGCGTGTCCTTGTGAATCAGCAGCAACACCCCCCCGACCGCCACCACGATCCAAAGCGTCGGCACACCGCCTTCACGATCAAACCTCGCCACGTTCTGCATCTCGCGCGGTGTCGGCTGCCCGCCGACCGCGCCGTACCCGGTATTCAATAACCACTGCCGGCCAAGCCCGTCGAATTTGCCCTCTTGCTTGGGTGACAACCCGTGGGCGGTGTCCCAGCGATCGACCAGCTCGTTACCCCAGTGCCCCGCACCCAGACGCTCAGCGGCGAAGGGGAAGACCGGGTTACCGGTCGCGACCGAGTTGCGCACCAGGTAAGGGCTCAGCATCAACACACCCGCCAGCCCCGCGAAGGCTGCGAGTTGCACGCCAGGCATCCAACCGCCCTTGTCTTTTGCGTCTGCCTGTCGATTCAGTCTAAGCAACAGGATCAACCCCACCGGCACGGCGACCATCACCCCGGCCGTGAGTTTCGACAACGTCGCCGCCCCGACAAGCAAACCCACCGCCACCGCGCCGCGCCGGGTCGTGCCGGATTCACCGAACACAACCATCAGCGCCGCCGAACCAAACGCCAGCACCCCCATCTCGTTGTACGCCATCGACCCGGCGATCGTCACCCAAGGCAGCACCAATAACAACGCCGCCGTGCCGATCCCAGCCCCGGCTCTGGCCTCCGCGGCCGTCAGGGCCGCCACCGTTTTCCCGATCGCCGCCGCCGCCAGCAACGCAAGCGAGACGTGGAACAACTGGCAGGTATAAACCCCGTCCAGCACCGAGCCGCTTAGAAAACCGATCAGCAGGTACCCGCCCTCGATCAGGCCCGGCAGGAAGCTGTACACATTGTGTTCAAGCCCGGACATCCCCCCAAGCGCCATCCACTCGCGCGGCAGTTGCAGGTGGTAGCTCGTCACGTCGTACCCAAACGCTTCGACCCGCCAAAGACTCCCCGGCGGACACGACGCCGCGACCAGCAGCAACGCCACCCCCGGCACCAATAACAAGACACGCCAGGGAACAACAACCCTCCGCCTGTCGCGCCGCACCTTGACTTTGGATGGGAGCAGCTTCAAAAGATTCAATAAGCAGCCCGCCCCAAACACCGCGACCGCGCCGTTCTGCGTCAACAGACCGGCCGATGCGACAAGCCAATTAACCATCAGCAGCCCGGCGATCCCAAGGGCCAGCTCCTCAACCAGGCTGCCGCGACGCCAAGGTATCAGGGCCGAACGCAACGCATACCCATACCCGGCGGCCCCGATCCAGACCGCCCCCAGCACGGGCATCGACACCGCGAGGATGGCCAGTACATCTGAAAAAGCCTGAGGCCGTTGCGGCACCACGCCGCTCTGCGTCAGGAACCAAACTGCTGACACCAGCGCTGCCACCGCGCAGGCGACAACGCGCATCATACCGGTCCGTCGTGTCATACCAGCGTCGTTCACGGATAGGAGTGTACCCCCGGCTGCAGACTTATGTGTCAAAGATGCGTGTTTGCCGGCTTGTCTTGTTCGGCACCGGCTCCGCTGGATCACGCATCTGGACCGGGTTCTGAGGCCTCGGCGGGCTCGGTATCGGGTTTTATTTCTTCGCCCAGATCGAACAAACGCCTAAGGGCCGCGGCATAAAACCCCAGGGGCGTGCCGCCGTCGTGCTGGTTCAGTTGGCTCAGGGGCATGTGCAGGATCTTGTTGATCAGACGGTGGGTGTGTTCGTCCAACGCGCTGTCCAGTGCCTCGGGGTCCGGAGACTGGCCGAGCTTCTTGAGCGTGCGCTCCCGCTCGTCCTGACCGATGTCGTGGAGCTTGGCCCGCAGTTGCCGGATCAGCTGGCCCAGGTCCGCGTGGGTGATCTGACTCATGCAGGCGGTCACCGCGGCGGCGACGTGACGCTCGCAGTCCTGCGCCTGGTCGCCTCGTTGCCCCAGGCTGTTCGCCACGACCGCCTGCAGGTCGTCGATGTTATATAGATAGAGGTTGGTCATCGATCCCAGCTGCGGGCTGGCGTCTCTGGGCATCGCCAGGTCGATCACGAAAAGCGGCCGGTACCGTCGACGTTTAAGGATCGGCTTGAAACGCGCGGGAGTCAGGATCGGTTCGGGTGAAGCGGTACAGGTCACCACGATGTCGGCTTCGACCAGCAACTCATCGAGCTGCTCCCACGGCCGAGCCCCGCCGACGTCCGCCGACAGATGAATCGCTTCCGCCAATGCCGAAGCATTTTGGTGCGTGCGGTTCGTCAGCCACAACCGATGGGGCGCAAGCTCCATTATGTGACGCAGCGTCAGCTTGGCGATCTCACCGGCACCGATCCCCAGCACGGTCTTGTCCGCGAAGTCGGCGAACACCTGACGCGCCAGGTCCGCCGCAACCGATCCGACAGAAACACGCCCGGCATCGATCCCCGTCTCGGTGCGCGCCTGCTTGGCCGTCGCCATCGCGTGCTGAAACACCCGGTGCAGCACCGGTCCGGCCGAACCACAGTCCGCCGCCGTCTGGTACGCCCGCTTGACCTGGCCCAGCACCTGCGGCTCGCCGAGCACCATCGAGTCCAGCCCGCAGCAAACTCTGAACAGGTGCGCGACCGCCTGGTCCTGCTCCCGATGGATCGACGCCGAGGCGACCTGATCCATCGGCACGCCGAACCGCTCTGAAAGGAACGTGCGCAGGTCATCCGCATTGGGTTGGCCGTGCAGCGGCCTTGCGACGTACAACTCAAAGCGGTTGCAGGTCGACACGATCACGCACTCGCTGCCGGGGAAGCGTTCGCGGAAGGCGTTCAGATGCGGTGGGGCGTCCCCAGCCGCCGCAAAGCACTCACGCAACCGCACCGCCGCCGTCCGGTGGTTGATCCCAATGAACAACACACGCATCAACCGTCCTCCACGCGGTGATCGATCGATGCTGTGGTTACGGCCTTTAGGGTCGCTCCGTCATCAGACGCCGAAGCGCCCGGGGGAGCATGGGGGGGCGGGGGAGCCGGTGGTAGTCGGGTCACGACGGCGTAGGTCGCCAGCAACAATGCCAGCCCGATGATGCTCAACCAGGCGGCCCGCCGTCCACGGAATCCGCTTGCATAACGGACATTCATCAGCACCGCGTAGACCAGCCAGGCCAACGTCGCCAGCACGATCTTGGGTGTGAACCACCAGCCCGGCGGCAGTTGTCGCTCGCTCTCGCTGATGACGACGACCCCGGTGACCAAGCCCAGCGTCAGCAGCACGAACCCCAGCGTCGCGGCCCGGATGATCGTGTTTTCGAGGGCTTCGAGGCTTGCCAGTCGGCCCAGGCCGCCTAGGTTTTGTTTGCGCTTCAGCCGGGTCTGCACATAGAGGTACATCCCCCCAGCCATCGCCGCCAAGCCGCAGAACGCGGTCCCCAGATACACCCCGGTCAGGTGCACGCCACGCCAGACCGGGTGCAGCGTGGGCAGGTCAAACGGGCGATAGGTCCACGCCGAGGAGCAGATCGCCCAGCCCAGCAGGAACGTCAGCACCGGCAAGGCAAACGCCGACAGCCCCACCAACCGGGTCCGGTTCTGCATAAAAAAGATCGTCCCCGCCAGCATGAACGACATCAGCAGCAACCCGTCACGGTGCGATGTCACCGGCTGCCAGCCGCCCTCCACCAGCCAGAACCGGATGAACAGGCCCAGCGTGGTCAGCGCGATAGCAGCGACGATCAGCCGTTGCCTGACGCTTGCGACGAAAGCACGCTCGGGGTGGCGCAGGCGCCTTAGCGCGCCGATCGTGACGAAAACCGACAGCACGGTCAGGATGGAAAGTATCAGCGTGGTGATGGGGTTGGCCAGGGTCATAGTGTGTTGGGCCTGTCAGTAGCTTGGGGGCAAACACGTCAAGGGTCTGGTTGGGTCAACCCCCTGTAGTAGTCGAGCAGCGCGGCTTCGCCCCGGTCTTTTAAGATAGCCAACGCCTGCGGATCGGCCAGCTTCATAAGCCGGCGGCGCCTCTCGTCCGGGTCGGCGAACCGTTCCTGGATGATAGATCGGAATGCGGCGGCCTGTTCAATCAACCTTGGCCAATCGGGGTCAAGAGCGTCGGACAGCTCCCGACGGATCGCCGCCGACGCGCTCGCCGAGGCCCCGCCGGTGTGGACCGCCAGTGTGACTTGGCCGTGGTGTTCGTGTGCCGGGACAGTGAAATCGCCGGCCCCCGGGTCATCCGCCCGGTTGACCAAGGCACCGGCCAGCTTTGCATCGCGCGCGGCGTCTTCGTTCACTTCTGGATCGTTGCTTGCGATGATGACGATCCATGCACCGCCGAGGTCACCGCTTTGGTAAGGCCGTTCGATCCGTTCGATGGGTAGCGCCAGCAACTCCGCCCCAACGCTCGGGGCGATCACCACAACCTCCCCGCCCGCACGCTGCAGGGCCTCGGCACGCCGCAACGCCACCGGCCCGCCACCGACGATGACGCACCGCTTGCCCTGAATATCCAGCATGACCGGGAGGCTTGGCATAGGACTAGTGTATCCCCATATCGTCCGGTCTTCCGCCTCGAGCCCCTTGAATATCCGGACCCGCTACCCGTGCCCGGGCCGCTGTTATCATGCGGCCATGCCCGACCTCTGGGAGCAAACCCGTCAGGACCACCTCCGTGCCGCCCAGCCCCTGGCCGTGCGGATGCGCCCACGGTCCCTTGATGAGTTCGCCGGCCAGAGACACTTCCTGGGCGAGGGCAAACTGCTCCGTCGAATGCTCCAGGCAGACCGCCTCACCAGCGTCATCTTCTACGGCCCACCCGGCACGGGCAAGACCACACTCGCCGAACTCATCGCCGCCTACACCAAACGACACTTCGACCGCGCCAACGCCGCCGCCATCGGCGTCAAAGATGTCCGCGAAGTCCTCAGCCAGGCAAACAAGCGACTCGGCAACGACGGCCGACGTACCATCTTCTTCCTCGACGAGATACACCGCTTTAATCGCGCCCAGCAGGACGTGCTGCTTGGCGACGTTGAGCGCGGCGTCATTACCCTCATCGGCGCGACCACCGAGAACCCGTTCTTTGCGATCAACTCCCCGCTGGTCAGCCGGTCACAGGTCTTCCAGTTCCAGCCATTGGACCAGGACGCGATCACCGACCTGATCCGCAATGCCATCCAAGATAAGGAGCGCGGCTACGGCCAACTGAACATCCAACTCGACGACGACGCCCTCGCGCACTGGGCCACCGCCTGCGACGGCGACGCCCGCCGCGCCCTGACCGCCCTGGAAATCGCCGTCTTGTCATCCTCCCCACAGCCCCCGGCTTCGTCGGGGGATCACACCATATGTGACCCACCCCCCGGCGAAGCCGGAGGCGACGGGACAGACAAAGAAGCGTCCCTCGAATCCCGAACCCCGATCTCCGAACCCCAACCACCCATCCATATCACCCTCGCCACCGCCGAGCAGTCCATCCAACAAAAGGCCCCGGTCTACGACGGCACGGGCGACGGCCACTACGACGCCGCCTCCGCCCTGATCAAATCCATGCGTGGCAGCGACCCCGATGCCGCGGTGTATTGGTTAGCCAAGATGCTCCACGCCGGTGAAGACCCGATGTTCATCGCCCGCCGCATCGCTATCCTCGCCAGCGAAGACGTCGGCAACGCCGATCCTCAGGCCATCCAGGTCGCCGCCGCCGCCTACGACCTCACCCACCGCATCGGCCTGCCCCAGTGCCAGCTCGTCCTCGCCCAGGCAGTCACCTACCTCGCCACCGCGCCCAAGAGCAACGCCGCCACCCTCGCGATCGGCGAAGCCATGTCAGACGTCCGCAACAACCGCACCGTCCCCATCCCCAAGGCCTTACGCGACGGCCACTACGCAGGCGCCAAACAGCTCGGCCACGCCCAGGGATACCAGTACGCCCACGACAGCGATACCGGCTTCGTAGACCAGGACTACCTCGGCATCGACAAAACTTTCTATCACCCCACCGACCGCGGCTACGAAAAAACCATCCGCGAATACATGCAATGGGTCGACGCCCAGCGGGCCAAGCCCCGCATGACCGATCACGAATCCCGAACCTAAAAGTATGTCCCTGGCGTAGGCCGACTTGTCTTCCGAAGAGTCCCGGCTCCCAGTCAGCCGTACGGCTTGTCCTGGCTTGCGGTTATCCCACAACCCCCGTCCTTGACCGGACGTCCCGCTCCACACCAAGCACCCGGCTCAACGAAGCGCCGCCACTCGCCGCGTCTCCAGCCCCTCCCCCGACGGAGGCGGCCTCAGCCGCCGTCAGATAATAACCCCTCCGCTGGCGTGCCAACCCCCATCGTGCCGAAATAACAGCAGGGGGATAGACTAGACACAGGCAGCCGCCGTCACCCTCAGGCCAGCGATTGGCCCGCACCCGGCGAGGAAGGTCAGCATCATGGTCCTTAGTTCACAAACCCCACGCGCCGGCTCGTCTCGGCAGTACATGTCTTCCAGGCCGAGCACAGGCATTAAATGGCGCTGGATCACCGCCGCCTTGGCCATCGGACTCGTGTCTATGTACATCTTCGTCTGGTCCGGCGACGACCAGGGCCACAATGTGACTAACTCGGTCACCCAACCCGCCTCAGCCCAGGCCGGCCAACCCGCCGACCCCAGCGCATACAATGGCGCCACCAACACCGCGGCGACCTCCACCAAAGACATGGCACCCCCTAAAGCGATCGGAGCAGGGGCTACCTCACCCACGGACGCCGTCGTACAGACCATCCGGGTCGGTGAGACAAACACCACCCCCTCGACTAATGCCACACCACCCCGCAACCAAGTTGCACCGCCCCGTCCCCCCGGGATTACCCCCGGCCCAACCTCCGCTTCGGCCAGCTCACAACTCACCCGCGGCATGAACATGATCCGAGAGGGTCGGCTCGTGCAAGGACGACGCGAACTCAGCCAACTGCTCTTCACCGACGATGCCAGCATCTCCCCGCTGGATGCACAA
>JAJDCT010000471.1 GCA_029260695.1 Phycisphaeraceae bacterium | reverse complement strand
ACCTGTCCGGCTACGGCAACACGCTGCTGGGCTGCTGCCTGGAGTTGAGTGTCGAACCCGGGAGAACACCCGCTTACTTCCCGTTGGGCGATCGACTTGTATTCGAGACACTCGATGCAGACCGCAAGCCCACAACATTTGGCGAACCCGGCCAACTTAGAGTCACCCGGCTGGACGAAACCTTCCTGATCGTCGGTCTGCTGGAACGCGACAACGCCCGACTCGTTGCCCCCCCGACCGATACGCCCGACGGGTTCGTGATGCCAGGCGTATCTAATCCCAAGCCTCACCAAAGCCTAGTCAGTGCCCCGGCGAGTGTCGGGCTGTATTGAACCTACGAAACTATTCAGGACGGCATAACAAGGATCGCAACCATGACTACCGGCCTTTATCACAACATCACACACGAACCTATCACCGATACTGCTGTGCGCACTCTCACGGTGGCCTACACCCCCGACAGCGATGACGCGTTCAACTATTACGGCTGGGAGTTCGACCGTGTCGGGCTTCAAACACCTGGGTACACCGCGAAATTTGAGCGGGACCACATCATCGCCCTGAACCGGGCCGCAGCGCAGGAGGCGTTTGACGTGGTCGGTGTGTCGTCTGTGGCCTACCCCGCGTTGGCTGATCGGTACGCGGTGTTGTCGGTCGGTAACAGTGTCGGGCGCGGGTACGGACCGGTGTTGGTGTCCAAAAACTACCACACGCTCGACGAACTGCGGGGCAAGCGTGTCGCGGTTGCAGGCATCCCCACGACCGGTGGGGCGCTGGCGATGATGTTCTGCCCAGGGGCAGAGTTCATCGAGCACCGGTACGACCTGATCGCCGACGCGATCGTAGCCGGGGAGTTTGATGCCGGGGTGATGATCCACGAGGAGCTGCTTTTCTTCGGCGAGAAGGGGCTGAGCAAGGTGTCAGACCTCGGCGCCGCATGGTGCGACGACACGGGCCTGCCGCTCCCGGTGGGGCTGAATATCGTTCGCAAGGAGCTCGGCAAAGATCTCTGCAACGACATCGCGGACACATGTCGGCGGTCGCTTCAATGGAGCAAAGATCACTTCTACGAGGCGTTTGAGTTCGCCAGCCAGTTCGGCCGGGGCTGCGCCGCCCAGCACGTCGAGATGTTCAGCAACGAGGACACCCTGAATCTACCGGAAGATGTCCGGCAGGCGATGCGTGTGATGTTTGACCGTGTTGAGTCGCTTGGGATCGGCCCGAAGGTTGACCGGGTCGAGGTGATCGATGGGTAGCACCGCCACCAAGGAAGGTCGGGCGCAGGAGCTACTGAGGCTGAAGAGCGAGTACCTGGTGCCCTGTGTCTATCACTTCTACAAAGACCCACCCGTGATCGTCCGCGGCGAGGGCTGCCACCTGTTCGACGATCTTGGCAGGCAATACCTTGACTGCCTAAGCGGCGTGGCGGTGATGAGTGCCGGGCACCGCAACCCCGAGATCATCGGGCCCGCGATAGAACAGATCCTGATGCTTCAACACACGACGACTATCTACCTGACCGACCCGATCCTGAGGTTAGCCAAGGCGTTGTCCGAGCTGGCTCCGGGCAAACTTAGCCGTAGTTTCTTCTGCGCCAGCGGCAGTGAGGCCGTCGAGGGCGCACTGATGACCAGTGTGCTGCATACCGGCAAACCCAGGATCATCGCGACCACCAACAGCCTGCACGGCCGGACCCGTTGGGCGATGAACGCCACCGGCACGCCGATGTGGCGCACCGACCCGTTCCCCCCCGACGACGTCAGCCACGTCCCGTTCGGTGATGCAGACGCCTTGGCGGATGAGCTTGCCAGGCACGCCGACCAGACCGCCGCCTTCATCGCCGAACCGATCCAGAGCAACGGCGGGATCAACGTCCCCCCCGACGGCTACTGGCAACGGGTCCGTGAGCTCTGCGATGAACACCAAGTGCTGCTGGTGCTTGATGAGGTGCAGACCGGTTTTAACCGGACCGGTCGGTGGTTCGCCTGTGAGCACTTCGGCATCGTCCCCGACATCATGGCGGTCAGCAAGGCCATGGGTAACGGCTTCCCCATCGGGGCGTTCATCACAACAGATGACATCGCCCAAAGCTACACACGCCCCGGTGCATCGACCCACGGAGGGAACCCTGTCAACGCAACCGCCGCCCTGGCGGTGATCGACTGTCACACAAAACACCGGCTGGGCCAACGCGCCCAGGAGTCGGGCCAGTATCTACTTGAGCAGCTTACCGATGTTACGGGGCAAAAGACTCATCTCGGGCCGCCTCGCGGCATCGGGTTGATGATTGGGATACCCGTGATCAACGCCGATGACACGCCCGACGCCCAGCGATGCGACCTTATCCTGGAACGTCTCAAAGACCTACGCGTCCTGGCTGGGAAATCTGGACCCGATCGAAACATCCTGACATTGATGCCGCCATTGACCATTGTGAGGCAAGAGATTGGAGAATTAATCGATGCGATACAAGAAGCAACAGCCTGACGGCGTACGCCCCGCGGTGTGGATGGGTTTCCTGGCGGTGGTGCTGGCCGGTGTCATTCCAGGCTGCGCCTCGCAGCGCCCGGCAAGGTTCATCGACGGCGTCAACGACGTCACACTGAGGCACAAGGCCCGCGATGCCAAGGCCCAGCGCATCGACGGATGGCCCTGCCTGAGGGTCGATGCCGCCCTTCGTCAACACCTGGACAAGGCACTCGTCAGCGAAGACTTCGCCTTCGCCCGCAGCGAAGCGTTGAGCTTCCTCGACGAGGCGCGCCAGCTGGCGGTTCAGAGCACGATGAATGAGTTGGACCGGCTGGACACCGCAGGGTGGGAAGACCTGATCCAGTCATACTTCACCGCGCCGATGCAAGCCGACGAGCAGGCGAAGGAAAAGATCAAGTCTCAGTTCATTACCGAGACCGAAGCGCGGTACGGGTTCCTCCGCCATGGGGTTCAGTCGGCGAAGTCGGTCGGCGAGGTCCGTGATGTCCTGGGGCCCGTGGCTAAAGAGATCGAGAAGCCTGTCAAGCTCCAGGGTCGGGTGACCCGAACACTGTCCTGGGCGGTGTTCGCGATCCCTTCGACACTGGCGATCCTGAATATCCAGTCCCACGAATACCGCGGCGACCTGGACACCCCCTTCGACGCTGCGGTGCGCTACCTCCCTGACCTGACAGACTCGACTCAGCCGGATGGAGAGTCTAAACGTGAATGGGGTTTGCTTATGGCATTCGCCCCGGTGATCGTGCAGGAGCGTCCCAAAGAAATAACCTACGAGCGCTCGGTCGATCGTATCGGCAAAGTGGTTGCGCCCGACAAAGATTCGATCGAGATCGACCCGTCAGACCCAACGGTCTACGCCTACACCCGCCACATCCGTATCACCGGCAGGCCCCACACCCAACTGACCTACACCTACTGGTATCCCGAGCATCCTGAGCTCAAGCACAACGACCCCGAGGCCGGGCACACCGAGGGCCTGACCCTGCGGTTGACTCTGGATGAGCGCGATGAGCCGATCGCGTTCGAGACGCTCTACAACTGTGGCTGCTACCACAGGCTGTACCCCTCCGCGGGGTTGGAAGCGGCCGCGATGAAGGCGTTCGGCAAGCCCGCGAGAGGCAAACATTTCGCCATCGAGCGCCGTGTCCCCTGGAAGTTCGACACGATCGTCCCGAAGGTGGTTCAGGTGCAAGGCCGAGGCGACCGCCCGGTCGTCCGTAACCGCGCCGGCTGGCACGGGATCGCCAACGTCGCCATGGACGAACGGGGCCACGAGAACGAGGTGGCCGATGAGGTCCGTTACACATTGCGTCCCTACGCCGATCTGGAGCGGTTAACGACCCCCGACGGCCGAATCGTCAGCATGTTCTACGACAACGGCCTGGTTAAGGGCGCCCAAAGGCTCGAAGGCGTGTTCTTCACGCCCGCCGGCCTGCTTAGCTCCGGCCAACCAAGGCAACGCGGCACCCAGATGATCCACTGGGATCACTACGACTTCGACGACCCCGATCTTCTACAGCGCCTTTTGCGTTTGCCTGATACCTCTAACCCACAAAGTGTCGCGACATGGACTGGACATCCTTAACACTGTTGGCCGGCTGGGGCGTGATCTGTAATGTCTGGGCTGTGCTGCTGTACGCCCAACGCGTGGCGTTGCGCCAAGGCATCATGCTCAAACCCCGCGAGCACACGGCGGACAACACGCCGGACGATGTCGGTTCCGATGCGTTACCCAGCGTCTGCATCCTGATCCCCGCGCGTAACGAGGCGGAGTCTATTGGTGCATCACTGACCGGTGCGCTGGCACAGGATTACCCCCGGGTGCGTGTCGTGGTGGTTGATGATCGTAGCGATGACACAACCGCCGCCGTGGCCGACGCCATCGCAGCCAAGGACAATCGCCTGCAAGTCCTGCGGATCGATCACCTGCCCAAGGGTTGGCTGGGCAAGTCGCATGCGCTGTGGACCGCGACCCGCGGGGTCAATGACGACTGGCTGTTATTTGTTGATGCCGACTGCACGCTGCAACCCGGAGCCGTTCGCGCCGCCTTGGATGAGGCGCACCGCCGGGACGTCTCGCTGCTGTCGCTGTGGCCGGGGCATCTGGCGGGTAGTTTTTGGGAGCACACCCTGATCCCCCTGTGCGCCGCGGTGATGGCGTTGTGGTTCGGCCGGGCCAACCGCCGCCGCACCGGGTCGGGGGCCGCCTTCGCCAACGGGCAGTTCATCCTGTTCCGCCGTGACGAGTATGAAAGGATCGGCGGGCACGAATCGGTCAAGCGGGCGATCATCGAAGACGTCCCCCTGGCCGAGCGAGC
>JAJDCT010000470.1 GCA_029260695.1 Phycisphaeraceae bacterium | reverse complement strand
GCTCTCCGTCGGTTTCGCCTGTCCCGTCGCCAGCCCGAAGCTCGACACCATCTTTTTACCCTTGGCGAACGGCGAATCCTGAACCGGGGCCGCCACCTTCGACTGGTGCGCCCCGGTAATCACAAACTTGGGCGAAAACATCTTCCCCGTGTGCGGGCAGACCATATCCACCGGCATCCGAACGTCCTGCGTCTGCGTCGTCATGCTCGTGAGCGTGAACCGCATCGCGTCCGAGCCGTGGCTGTGGATGATGTCGTTGGGATCGACCCCGTTGCCCAGGCTCTTAGACATCTTCTGCCCGTGCCCATCCTGGATCATCGCGTGGATAAACACATCCGTGAACGGCAGCTTCCCGTGCAGATACGTATTAAACATCACCATCCGCGACACCCACAGCGTGATGATCTCCCGGGCCGTGCAAAGCACGTTGCTCGGGTTCCATGTCTGTAACTCGGCCGTGTCCTCTGGCCAGCCGAGCGTGGACATCGGCCAGAGGGCGCTGCTGAACCAGGTGTCCAGAACGTCGGGGTCTTGGGTGAAGCCATTAGCTTCGAGTTTTGATTCAATATGTCCACACTCTGGGGGTACACAAACTACAAAAGTTGGTCCCTTAGCTTCCCATCCAAAGGCTGTTTGGGTTGCTATCTGTCTATTCTCTTCTTCGGTCAGAAACCCAAGGTTCAGTTTGCCTATCGACAATGAATCGGTTGGCAAAGGTGAATTGTCTGGGACCGTGGAGGACGCAGTCCACACTGGAATCCTATGCCCCCACCAGAGTTGTCTGGAGATGCACCAGTCGCGGAGGTTTTCGTGCCAGTGTTGGAAGGTGCGTGCGTAGCGTTCGGGGTAGAAGCGTAGCTGGTCGTGCCAACCGGCGTCTTCGGGGCGCAGCATGCCGGGGCGGTCTTTGTCGACCTGCTCGCGTGAGAGCTTTCGGCCGTAGATATAGTCGTCCGACAGGGCGCCGCGCTGGTCGGACACCATCGCGTCGATCGCCGCGCCGCGCAGGCGGTCGCTTGTCACCTTCACGTACCACTGGTCGCTTAGGTAAGGCTCGATCGCCACATGCGAACGATAACTGTGCCCCACCGCGTGGCGGTAGGGTTTTATTTCTTCGAGCAGGTCGTGGGTCTCGAACCACTTGACGATGGATTTGCGTGCCTGTTCGCGTGATTGGCCCAGCAGCGAGTCAAGCATCGTCGCGTCTGCGGTGGTGCTTTTAAGCCAGCGATCAAAGTCGTCCCAGCCGTGGTCTTTGCTGATCGACGCATCGGGGGCCATGACGTTGATGACGTCCAGGCCCTGCCGCATCCCGATCTCCCAGTCGTTGGGGTCGTGTGCGGGGGTGACCTTGAGGAACCCGCTAGCCATCTTCGCCTTGGCGTCGTCGCTGTCAGGATCGGGGATGACCACGTAGTCGTCGCCGATGATCGGGATGTGTCGGCCGACGATGGGCAGCGCGACCCGCTTGCCGATGAATTGGCCGTGCTTGGTGTCGCGTGGGTTCACCGCCACAGCCGTGTCGCCGAGCATGGTCTCCGGGCGTGTGGTGGCGACGGTGACGTGTTCGCCGGTCGGGTTGCCTTCATCATCAATGACGGGGTACTTCATGTAGTAGAAGTGCCCATCCACGTCCTGCGACTCGACCTCGTCGTCCGCCAGCGCGGTCTGTGTGGCGGGGTCCCAGTTGACCAATCGTTTGCCGCGGTAGATCAGCCCGTCTTTGAATAACCGAAAGAACGCCTCGCGGACGGCCTTGGCGCAGGTCGGGTCCATCGTGAACCGCTGACGTTCCCAGTCGCACGAGCAACCCATGCTCTTGAGTTGTCCGGTGATGACGCCCTCGTACTCATCCTTCCAGGCCTGCACCTTCTCAATGAATTGTTCGCGTCCGCCGCCGCCCTCGGCCTCAATTTTTTTGTAGTCCTTGAGCGCCGGCTTGCCCTCGGCCTGAAGTCGTTTATCGACCACGGTCTGCGTGGCGATCCCCGCGTGGTCGGTCCCGGGCATCCACATCGTGTTGTCGCCGAGCATCCGGTGCCAACGGATCAGGATGTCCTGGAGCGTGTTGTTCAGGGCGTGACCCATGTGCAGCGCGGCGGTGACGTTCGGCGGGGGGATGACGATGGCGTAGGGTTTGCCGCCGTCTTGAGGCGTGGCGTGGAAGGCGTTGGCGGCGTCCCATTGCTTGGCGACCTGGGATTCGACATCTTCGGGTCGATACTGCTTGGCGAGCTCTGTTTCGGGGGGTGTGGTGGTCATGGCTGTATGTCGAGTGATGACGAGCCTCGGCGGGAACCGGGGTCGGAGGCCGGGGGTCCAGGGGCTATTTGATGTAAGGATAACGCTGGCCGGGAATCGGCGGGCAGGTGTGGGGGTCGTCCCCTCAGCTAACGGCGACGCTGGAGATGTGCGGGTGTGCGTTCATAACTTGCACTAATTTATCGGCATATGCTTATCGTGGCAATAGTGTGGGTCCCGGGCGAGACTTTATTGCCTGACGAGGCTTCAGATTGCTTAGGCCTACGAAAACCGCACCCAATGACCAATCCCGCCATCAGAATCCACCCAATAGATTGAACACCTATGAATTAAGATTTAAGTTAAATTTGGTCTATCTATATGAATGGACGGACGATCGTCTCAGCCTGGGGAATCTTGTGAGTTGATGAGTGTTGGTGCGTGTTGGTGCGTGTTGGTGTGGTTGGTGCGTAGGGTAGGGGCGGACGTGGGGCGGGGTGTAATCTTACCGCCGTTTCTTCTTGCGCTGTTTGAACGGGGACTTCTGCTTGGTCGAGCCCTTCATCTTGGGCATGCCGCCCATGCCGGGGGCGCCCATCGCGGCGGGGTCCATGCCGCGCATCGCCTTCATCTTGGAAAGCCCGCCCATCCCGGACATCTGCTTGCCCATCTTGGAGACCATCTCGAAGCCTTTGACCAGCTTGCCCACCGCCTGCTGGTCGGTGCCCGCCCCTTGAGCGATCCGGCGGCGCCGGCTGGAGGTGAGGATGTCGATGTCCTGTCGCTCCTGCCGGGTCATCGACTGGATGATCGCCTCGGTTCGGCCGATCTCCTTGTCGTCCAGGTCGATGTCCTTGAGCTGGCTGCCGACACCCGGGAGCATCCCCAGCAGCGACTTCATCGAGCCCATCTTCCGCATCATGCGAAGCTGCTTGAGGAAGTCGTCCATGGTCATCTTGCCCTTGGCCATCTTCTCCTGAAGCGCCAGGGCCTCTTCCTCGCTGACCTGCTCCTGGGCCTTTTCAACCAGGCTGACGATGTCGCCCATGCCCAGGATGCGTGACGCGATCCGTGAAGGGTGGAACTCTTCTAGCGCATCGAGCTTCTCGCCGACACCGATAAACTTGATCGGCTTGCCGGTG
>JAJDCT010000469.1 GCA_029260695.1 Phycisphaeraceae bacterium | reverse complement strand
CGCCTCGTCCAGACCCTGCATCACCGCACGCAGCCGGTCCGGCCGCTCGGGGGGGCCCACCCCCGTCTTGTGATTCAAGAATCGCGCGTCCTAGATCAGTGCGGTAGACATCGCGCGCCATCAACCACAGTACACGCCCGGCAAGCAAACAGCGATCAATCCGCCATCAATGACTCTAGCCTTTCGATCACCCCGTCAACCGTCAGGCCCGTAATAGTGAGTGTTTTTTGTGGCTTGGATGTGCCAACCGACACCACGACATCACGGCCGGGGACGCCCAACCCCTCAGAGATAAGTTTGCACACCGCCTTGTTCGCCTTGCCCCCCTCCGGCGGCGCGGCAACCGCCAGCTTCAACCGATCACCCAGCATCCCCACCACCTTGCTGCGGCTGGCACCCGGCACCACCTTCACACGCACCCAAACCCCTTGCCCAAAAGACTCGACCGCAGCCGTGATGCCCGTGTCTTTTTGCATGTCCACAGCCTGTCAAGGTTGGATGGTAACGATGATGCCGGCTTTGACGGCACGAAATAGGTCCAAGTCTGGCACAACACGGCGTGGCCATCCGCGTCGGGACACGGGTATCATAGAGTTGATTGGACACATTGCGGAGGCGAGCCCGGTGGATACAGAGATTCAATCCAGCCCTGCTGATGCCCTTGCATCTGAGCCCGCGCTTTGGCGTCGGCCCGGGTGGCTGCGTGCGCCGCTGCTGGCCGTCGTGTGGGCGGCGCTGCTGGTCTACGGGTCGTTGCTGCCCTGGGGTTTCGACCTGAACAGTGCAATCATCGAGGCCGGGGGCGTGGGACCCGCCATCATCGATTGGATCACCAGCCCTTCGTGGGTGCCTGCGGTGACGTTGACTTCGTCGTTTGGCGTGCCTAACTGGGCCAGCGATCTGGTGTTGAACCTGCTGCTCTACGGGCCATTGGGTGTGCTGCTTCGACTGACCCTGTCACGCCTGACCGGACGACACATCGTGCAGATCGTATCGGCGGTGGCGGCAATCGCAGCGCTTAGCTGGATGATCGAATCGACCCAGAGCCTGATCCCGGGGCGGTACGCATCTATTCAAGACGTGCTTGCAAACTCACTGGGAGGGTGTGCCGGGGTGATGCTCGGGCACCGGATCAACTCTGCCTGGCGAGCCGGGGCATTTACCCTCTACCGCTGGACTGCAAATCCGATGGGCGCATTACATCACCGCCTGCACACGCACAGGACCCGGCCTGCTGTGATGTTCATCGCGCTTGCGGTCAACGCGGGGCTGATCGCGCTTTGGTACACCCTCACCGCCACATCAGAAGGTGGGGCACCCGGTGATCAAACCGCGGTCTACCTCGTGCCGTTTCAGCGTTATTTTGACCGGTCGTATGATGTTGCGGCGGTGCTGCTTGGCCGATCCATGATCGTGTACTGCCTGGCAGGCGCGGTATGGATGCTGACGATGATGCGGGGACAAACACGGCGGACTCTTGGATGGGTAGTGCTGACCGCGGCCCTCACGGCGGCTGTGGTCGAGGCGCTTAAGCTTATGGGACCCGGCAGCGCAGCGGATGTGACAGAGCCCTTGATAGCACTGATCGCCGGCGGCCTGGTCCTGACCGCTGCGTTCATGCTGGTCCACGCCTGCCGATGCTCATGCCGACGCCTCGAGCAATCCCCCGTCGATGTCGACCGCCGTCGACGTGGACACGACTACCGCTTCGCCATGGAACCCGATAAGCCAGACACAAGCCGTGCTTAACATGTGTCAGGGTTGGGCGATGACATGGTTCACCTGCTGACTGGACAAGACCTTAAGTCCCGTGGGCCTCAAGTCGATGAGCCAACGGGAGACCCACCAGATCGATCCAACTTCAACACAACCTCGGCCGCGAAGCGCCCGTGGCATTGAGAATCGGCGATACGGCCGGCTCAAAGAGCCCGGGCTGTGCTGCAGCGCGGGGGCCGTGATCGACCTGTCCGCCGGGGGCGTGCGGATACTGTCCAAGCGCCCGCTCAAGGGCCACCTGAACGTCTTTTTCGATACCGAAGACGGCCCCAAGCTGGGCGTGAAAACCAAGATCGCCTGGTGCCGTCGGATCGGGTTCCGCTCCTACCTCGTGGGCTTGCAGTTCGAGGACCTGCCCCTGAGCGCGGCCAAGCGCCTTCTACGCCAAGGGGCGTGCGCACCGGCACCTTCGAGGAAAGGCCCACACGCACAAACGGCGTGGTTGGGCAAGGTGATGATGGGCGTGGCGCTGCTCATCGCCGGTGCGTTGACCCAGGCGTGCAATGAATACCAGTGGCTTGACCAGATCGGATTGCCACAAAGCGCGGGGCCTATGGTCGGCCAAGCAACGAAGCCATTGATCGTGCTGGGGGTGCTTACCCTGAGCTATGCGCTGTTACGGGTATTGGCCAGGCCTACGCCATCACAGCGGAAGACCGGTTTGGCGAGTATCAACGACTACGGCTACGATCAACGCGACCCCCGCTTGATGCTCAATAGTATTTTAGAAAGCGCACTGGGCGGCGTGCTCATACTCTACGCCGTTCGCGATGAGATGGATGGCATCCAGGACTTCATCGTGCAGACCATCAACCCCGCCGCCGAGCAACTGCTTGGGCGAAGCGCGGAGGACCTGGTCGGGATGCGTTTAAAAACGGTGCTGCCCTGCCTGGCCGCCGAGGGTCTATACGACAAGGCGGTGTCGGTCGTGGAGACGGGATTGCCGGACGACCAGCAGCAGCGGCTGCGGCACGACGGGCGGTGGTACCGGTACACGGCTGTGAAACTCGGAGACGGGCTGGCGGTGACATTCGCTGATGTAAGCGAGCAACGGATCACCGAAGACAAGCTGCGCCACGCCGCCTACCACGACGCACTGACAGGACTCCCAAACCGCAAGCTCCTCATCGAACACCTGGAGCAGGCGATCCACCGCTTAGATCGCATCAAGGACTACCAATTCGCGGTCCTGTTCCTGGATTTCGACCGGTTTAAGATCGTCAACGACAGCCTCGGTCACGACGCAGGCGATCAGCTTCTGCTTGAGATAACCCAGCGGCTTCGCGAGAATCTGCGCGACCTGGACACGACCGCCCGGCTGGGTGATTCACACCTGCCTTCAAGGCTCGGGGGCGATGAGTTTGTCGTCCTGCTTGAAGGCATAAAAGACAACCGTGCCGCGGCGATTGTCGCGCAACGACTGCTGGACACGTTCAGCCAGCCGTACACAATATCAGGACATGAAGTAACCTCGACGGCGAGCATCGGGATCGTTGTCAGTGACCCCCGCTACACCAAGCCCGACGACATCCTCCGCGACGCCGACACCGCGATGTACCAGGCAAAGAACACCGGCAAGGCCCGGTACGTCGTCTTCGACGAGCAGATGCACAAGTCGATCGTCGAGCGCCTGACCACCGAAAACGAGCTACGCGCCGCGGTCGAGGCCGAGGCGTTCCAGGTCGTGTATGAACCGATCGTCTGCCTGCAGTCCGGACGGCTCAAAGGGCTCGAAGCCCTGATCCGCTGGCCCCACCCACGCCGGGGCGAAGTCCCACCC
>JAJDCT010000468.1 GCA_029260695.1 Phycisphaeraceae bacterium | reverse complement strand
CGAGCATCCTCAGGCCTTCCTCAAGCAGCCAGTCGCTGCGCAGGTCGGTGAGTCTTTCTTTCAGGGCCTCGTCGGGGCGGGCTTCCAGGGCGAGCTCGAATTGACGTATGGCTTCCTCGGTCTCGCCGCGATCCAGCGCCGCTTGGGCGAGGGTGACGGCCTGCTCAGAGGCGGCCTCGGCTTCGAGTCGATCCAGCAGGTCAGAGATCTCTAGTTTTTGCGGGCCGGTCTTCAGCAACTCGATGGCTTCGGAGCGCTTGCCCTGGGTGGTCAGCTTGATTGCCTGCCTGACCAGGTCCTGGACACGCCAACGTGATTGCTGGTCTTCCAATTTGGCACCCAGGGCGCGCAGGGTCTGCTGCTCCTGCTCGGAGGCGGCGAGGTCACGCCAGCCCTGGAGCTCTTTGCGGGCCTCGCCGAACTGGTGGTTGGAGATCAGCGAGTCGATGGCTGCGGTGGTTTGTGCGAAGGCTTTGGCCTGGCGTGTGTCGTCGATCAGTGGCAGGGCTTTGTTGCGGTACGACTCACCGCATTCGGCGGCCTTGGAGAACGCGGTGATCGCTTCGTCGAAGCGTTCGGCCTCAGCGTCGAGTCTGCCTTGTGCCAGCAGCGCGCCGGCGCGGGCGTGTAGGCCGAGCGAGTCCTGGGCCTGTTTGATCTGGGAGACGCGCTCGAATTTTGTGAGTGCTTCCTGGTAACGGCCGTCTTTGTAGGCCTCCTTGGCGAGGTCCATGGTGGCTCGGGCTTGTGCCACGGCCTGTTGTCGTGCGGAACGGGTCTGGTTTAGGAGGAACAGGCCAGCCGAAACAGCGATCAGGACACACACGACCGCGGCGATGGTGACGAATAACTTTGTGCGGTTTTGTTTGGGTAGCGCGTCGGTGTCGCCGGGAGTGGTGCATTGAGGCGGGAGCGATTCGTCTGTCCCCGTGAGGCCTTGTGTGGTCTTGGTGTCTTTGCCGGCGAAGTGGCGTTTGATTGCCTTGAGCAGGTCTTTTGCGGTGCCCACACGCTTGGCGGGGTCTTTGTGCATCATCCGTGCGACCAGCTCGGCGAGTTGGGGTGTGATATCGGTGACAAGCTCGTTGAGTGCGGGCGCTTCGGCCCGTTTGTTGGTGTGCCATTTGACCCAACGTATCGCCTGGTTGCGCTGGTCGCGGAGGACGAGCTTGAACGCCTGGTCGAATTTTTCTCGTCCGGCGAGCATCTCGTAGGCCAGCATCCCCAGTGAATAGAGGTCGGCCCTGCCGTCGACTTTACCGCCTTGCAGTAATTCTGGTGCCATGTACCGGACGGTGCCAGCGGTCGGGGTGGTGTGCTTATCCAAGTCGCGGGCGAGTCCGAAGTCACTGATCTTCAAACCGCCGGTGCGAGGCATGAGTATGTTGGCGGGCTTGAGGTCCATGTGGACGATGCCCTGCGCGTGGATTGAATCGAGGGCAGAGGCGGTGGCGGCGATAATGCCCATCGCCTGCTTGGTCCCCATCGGTGCGGTGTTCTGCGCGAGGATCTGTTCGAGCGAGGGTCCGCTGATGTACTCGTTGATCAGCAGCAGGCCGTGGGGGCTGTCCACCACATCGACCACCTGCACGAGCCTGTCGGGTGCGGCGGCGGCGGCTTTCTGGTGCAGCCTGGCTTCGGTTTGAATCTTTTCGCGCAGCTGTGACCCGTCGTCGTCGCCTGTCAGGATGAACTGTTTGATGGCGACCTGTTTGCCGAGCAACTCATCGGTGGCTTTGAACACCACGGAACTGCCGCCGGAGCCGATCTGGTTGTTGATCGTGTATTGCTCGACCTTGTCGCCCGGGCGTAATGGCGGGGGAGAAGCCGTGGAACCGGGTGAGCCAGGAAAATGGGGGGGCGGGTCGGTCATGGGGTGCGGTGATGAGTTTCGTTTGGTGTGCGGTTGCCGTGGGGCTCTTATGCGCTAAACCGCAAGCGTGGGCTGGGCGCGAGGTATGTTTGTGGGGCTGTTGTTATTTTAGGCGATTCGTTGGGTTGGTGTGTGATGAGGTAGGGGGGAGACGGCGGCCGAAGCCGTCTCCCCCTGGTGGCGGGCAAGCGGGGAGGTCCGGGGAAATCCGAGTGAATTCCGGGGTGTCATGGCGAGAGGGATGCCCAGGGGGTGACCAGGCCCAGCAGTTGCTCGGCCCCTGCGAGGATGCCTCCGACGGCGACGGCTGCGCCGAAGGGGACGGTGTGTTTCTCGTTTTCAAGGTCCGGCTTGACCCTCGCGGCGGTGGAGAGGATCGCGCCGAAGATCCTTTGGAAAGTCTGTTTGACGACGCCGTGGTGGATCATGATGACGATCGCCATGGCCATCGCGACGATCATGCCGTAGAAGGCGGTGCTCAGGACGCACTGCCAGGAGGCGCTGATCGCCCCGACGGCGGCCATGAGTTTGGCATCCCCGCCACCCAGCCAGCCGCGCAGGGCGAGGAAGCCAAACGGGATCAACCCGGCGGCGAGTCCGAACAGCGAAGCGGTGATGCCCTGGTCTGCGCCAAGCAGGCCGGCGGTTGTCCAGAAGACAAGCCCGACGAGGATGGCCGGGAGCGTCAGCCAGTTGTAGATCTTGCCACGCAGGGCGTCTGTGATGGCCGCGGTGATGAGGACCACGGTGAGCAGGACGTAAGCGGTGAGGTGTAGGGTATTCAATCCTGTACCGTGTCTACTGTCAGGTCAGGACTATTACATCATGAACAATGACAAACAATCCAGACTGAAAGTGAAGTACTTAACTCAGAATCCGCCATCGGGATCATAGTCGTTGCTGCTGTCTTCCACAACAGAATCCCACATGTCGCCTACCCACTCAGTGAGTTCACCACGGAAGAAAACAAGGATGCCAAGCAGGGGGATGACGATCGCGCCGATGATCAGGAGTTTTTCCAGACCCTCGGCGCCTTTCTCGCAGCGGTACAATTTTTGAATCGCGGACGAGGCTTGTGTCAGGCGTTGTCGGGTTTGGCGTAGCATTTTTTGTGTCCTCTTATCGGTGAGACGGCCGCAGAAGCGACCTCCGCCTGGGGGCAAGGTCGGGGGCTGGTTTTCCGAGGGTCATGGGAACGGCAGGCCGTTGAGCGTAGTGACCATCTGGTAGTGGGCGACCAGTGCCGAGAGGGCCGCCTGGATGATGTAGTAGCTGGGGATCGCGATCACGCCCAGCAGCAGCGCCCATTCCAGCGTGGTTGCGCCCCGTTGATCGAGGGCGAGTTTACGCAGGCAGCGTTTCAGCCGGGTTGTGGGGTTCAATCGTTCCATCGTACTTATTTTACGATCGGTCAGAGGGTTAATCCATCCCGAGAATCGGCTTAATTAGGTCGGTAGCCAGGTCCTGGTGCTGGCCGCTTAGGCGGGCCCCCAGGGCAGAACGTTCACCGGTCCAGGTCAATTGCATCTGGCTCGCAGGGTCGTCCTTCGCTGCGGGCTTGAGGACGAAGATGTCGCGGAGGTTGTAGCTGCCCGCGTCGTCGACCCGGTCCACCTCGCTGATCTGGGTGACCAGCCTGCGTCCGCCGATGTGTCGGCTCATGTGTACGACCAGGTCGACCGCGGAGGCGATCTGGCTGCGCAGGGCGAACAGAGGCAACTCGACCTCGCTCATCATGGCCATGGTCTCCAGGCGGTTGAGCGTGTCGGCGGGGCTGTTGGCGTGGAGGGTGCCCATGGAGCCGCCGTGGCCGGAGGTCATGGCCTGGATCATGTCCAGCGCCTCGCC
>JAJDCT010000467.1 GCA_029260695.1 Phycisphaeraceae bacterium | reverse complement strand
TTGGCCCTGTCCCTGATTTAGATTCTTCAGCATGTCGTCCATTACGCGGCTGTGTCTTGTTGACCGGCCATTTCCGTATACATGGGACTGCCCGAACATCGCTTCGAAAAAGTCGCTGAACTGACCCCCGGCCTCGAAGCTGAACCCGCCTTGCCCCCCGTGTCCGCCAGCCCCCCCGGCAGAACGGAACTGGCCTTCCCAGCCCGGCGGTGGGCGGAACTCCTGCCCGGCCTTCCAATTCTCACCCAGGGTGTCGTAGCGCTTGCGCTTGTCCGGGTCTTTCAAGACTTCGTAGGCCTCGTTGACCTGCTTGAATTTCGCCGAGCCGTCGTCGGTCTTGTTGATATCCGGGTGGTACTTGCGAGCCAGCTTGCGGAACGCGCGCTGGATATCGTCCTGCGAGGCGTCCCGCTTCACACCCAGCGTCTGGTAGTAATCCTCAAACTTCACAGCCATACAAAAATCCCTGAACGTAAAAGACTCTGATCCCCCAGGCCGGAAACCGATTCGGTCCGGGGTAGCAGGTACTCTTTATTTACGCAAATACCGCGCCTGAGTTCTCAGCCGTAAACCCTTATTTTTAATCAATTTGCCCGTCGATTTGGCACCGATGGCTGCCGGGTTGGCAGGGTGGACCGGGGGTGGGCCGGTGTGAGAACCAGTGGTGATGCTCAATTCAACGGCGTGCAGAACCAGGCGCTTTCCTTGCCTACGCTGACTTCCTGGAGCAAGTGCAGCTTCAGGGCTTCACCCAGGCGTGCGATCAGGGCGGTGGCCCAGTCGGCCCGGTCGGTGAACAGGTGCAGGACCGGCTGACAAGAAACCTCGAACTTGCACTGGCGCTGGGTCAGTGCCAACAACTCCAGATGCTCGCGGACCCAGTGGCTTGCCTGGAGCAGGTCGACCATCGCGGCCTGCAGGCTATCGAACCCGTCGGAATCGTGCCGGCAAAGCAGGTGCAGCCGGCCGTCCTGGTCGAGCATTAACTGTGTCTGGCTCTGGTGGGGGCAGCGGGCTTCCAAAGCGATCCCGCCTGGCACGGAACCGGGGCCGGCCATGAGCAGGTCGACCAGGTTCGGCTCATCGGATGCAAGCTCAGCGGCAGGTTGCAAGGCTGACGGCGATACGGGCGGTGGAGCCGGACTCGCCTGGGCGACCGGCTCGGGCTCCGGCAACTGGACCGGTTGGGGGGTCTTGATTCGAGCTGGCCTTGCCGGGGTGATCGCTGCTGCGGGTATTGCAGGCTCAACCCGTTTGGGTTTCGCTGCGACCAAGGGCGGATCGGTGAATAGCTCGGACACCTTGGGCCGGGTGGGCCTGGGTGGTTCGGCAGGGGTAACCGGGGGGATAGCAACCGGGGCCTGGGCGACCAAGGCGGGGGGTTCGGCGGGTTCCGGCTCATGTATGGGTTTCGGAACCGTCGTGACGACCGGGGCCACCGCCTGCTCTTGTTCGGCTGGGCGTGTCGAGCTGGGTGCCGAAGGTTCTGCGACAGGTGTCGTTTCAGTCGAGGCGTACTGACCAAACCACTCCGCGAGCCTGGGCCAGACGGTGTCGATTTCCTCGAACCGCCCGAGGTGACGCAGGTTCACCGGGACCATCTGTTTCTGCCAACCGAGCAGTTGGACCGGTGTATGAAGAAAACTCTCGGAGGCGGACTGGAATTTGTAGGCGGCTTCCTGGCTGAGTTTGGGGTCCGATCCCATGACCATCAGCCCGATGCGCTTGCGGGCCACGGCCGGGTCTTCTTCGACCATGGCCTTGAGCATCTTGTAGCCGGCGACGATGGCAAGGTCGTCGGCACCGCACATCAGGGTCCAGTCGTCGATCGAAAGGGCACGCGCCAGGCCATGCTCATCGTGTTGCGGGTCTAGGTGTACCAGGACGGTCCCGGGTGCAGAATCTTCTGAATCCAGCAGCGCTTCCAGGACCGATCGCGGATCGATCTTCCCTCCGCCGGGCGGCATGCGAAGCGACACCGCTCGGCTGGGCGCGTCTCGGTTGGTGGGCTCGACCAGCTCCAGATCTACAAGGTCGTCGTCGACATGGAGTATGGCGACCGGGCCTTCCTGCTGAGCCAGGAGTTGGGCGTATTGGGTCAGCCAGGGGCCGCTTAATCCCGGGAGGTTCCCAAGGATTACGGCCTCGATCGCGAGGGCCTGGTCGAGTGCCTCGTCAACGGGGGGCGTTGGGTCGTCCTGGTCGGATGGCTGGAACGGGGTGCCGTCGTGTGGTTCGATATCACCGATCGTAGCGATGGGCGAGTCGTCCGACTCGGGCTGCAGCCGAAGCGGGGCGTTGCCTTCGATCGGCGGGGCCTGGGTGGTCGGTGGGATGTGTTTGGGTTTTTCGGTAAGTTTCGGTCGTAGCCGGATCGGCGCTGGGCCGACCAACTCGTCGCGTTCGGGGTCGACCGGGGGGGGCGGTGTATTGGCTACAGGGCCTTGGCCTGTCAGAAAGAGGTCGGCCAATTGGTCCAATGCCTGCTGTGTGCGTGTGTCATCCATGACGAAACCCGTTGAAATCAAAAATCGGAAGCCAGACATCAAGACTCAGCATACCGCCTGCCCGTGTGCTGACCCCGACCATCGCGTGCATTATAGGACTTTTGACTTGCAACCCATCCCCCCTCGATCCGGGGCTACTGCACCACGATAATA
>JAJDCT010000466.1 GCA_029260695.1 Phycisphaeraceae bacterium | reverse complement strand
GACCCCCGAGGGTGCCCGCGACTTCCTTGTGCCGTCACGTCTGCAAGAAGGCGAGTTCTACGCCCTGCCTCAGAGCCCGCAGCTTTTCAAGCAGATCCTGATGGTCGCCGGCTGCGAGCGGTACCTGCAGATCGTCCGTTGCTTTCGTGATGAAGACCCCCGTGCCGACCGTCAGGCCGAGTTTACGCAGGTCGACCTTGAGATGAGTTTCGTCACCTGCCAAGAGGTGATGCAGATGACCGAAGGGTCGATCCGCGCGGTGTGGAAAGACGTTCTGGATGTAGACGTCCCGCCGATCAGGCGGATGACTTACGCCGAGGCGATGGACCGTTTCGGCAGCGACCGCCCGGATCTGCGATTCGGGATGGAGCTGGTCGACGTCAGCGATCTGGCGGGGAAGACAGATTTCAAAGTCTTCAGCGGCGCGATCGAGGCAGGCGGCGTTGTCAAGGCGATCCGAATCCCAGGCGGCGCCAAGATGAGCCGTAAAGAAACAGACGCGCTGGCCGAGTGGGTCAAGCAGTTCGGCGCAGGCGGTCTCCCAGTTTGCAAGGTTGAAGAGGGCAAGCTGGCCACCGGCGTGTCGAAGTTTGTTCAATCTATCGCCGACGATTTGATCCAACGAATGGAGGCGCAGGACGGCGACCTGATCTGTTTCGGTGTCGACGCCAACCCCGTGACCGTGGCGCGTGTCCTTGGTGAGCTACGCGTCAAGCTGGCTAACGATCTTGACATGATCAAGCCGGGCCAGTGGGAATGGGTCTGGATCGTCGACTTCCCGATGATCGAATGGAGCCCGGAGAAGAAGCGATGGGACAGCCTGCACCACCCGTTTACCGCGCCCAAGGACGAAGACCTCGACAAGCTGGACAGCGACCCCGGTGCCGTGCTGTCTGATGCCTACGACCTGGTGCTCAACGGTTCGGAGCTTGGCGGCGGGTCGATCCGTATCCATCGGATGGACACGCAGGAAAAAGTCTTCGGCCTGCTCGGGATCACCCCCGACGAGGCCAAGAGCAAGTTCGGGTTCCTGCTGGACGCCCTGAAATTCGGTGCGCCGCCGCACGGCGGGATCGCTTTTGGACTGGACCGCATCGTCATGCACCTGTGCAACACGACCAACATCCGCGACGTCATCGCTTTTCCTAAGACCCAGACCGGCGTGGACCTGATGACGCAGGCACCGTCGGGAGTGGACCAGGCTCAACTAAAGGAAATCCACGTCAGGCTGGACCTGCCGGCGAAGTAGTGTTGGGGCTAGGGTATTGCGTCTGGGGTCTAGCGGATAGGACCAAGATAATCACGACAACTCCGGCGTGTGTATTGACCGCGGGTCTGCTATCTTTTCTCCTGTCAGACCCAAGTCCCTAGACCCCAGACCCCAACCATGTGCGGAATCGCCGGGATCGTTAGATTCGATGACCAGCCGATCGCCAGACGGCGTGCCGAGTCGATGCTTACGCACATGCTCCACCGTGGGCCCGACGGCCACGGGATCAGCGAACACCCCCGCTGCACGCTCACACACGCGCGCCTTTCTATTATCGACCGGCTCGGCGGTACCCAGCCCATGCACAGCGCACGGTCCGCGGACGGTGGCCCGTTGCATCTGATCTTCAACGGTGAGATATACAACCACCGCGAACTACGCGCCAAGCTCGGCAAGCTCGGCCACAGTTTCACCTCCGATCACAGCGACACCGAGGTGCTGCTCCTGGGCTACCGGGCATACGGCAACGAGTTGCCGAAACACCTGCGTGGGATGTTTGCGTTCGCCATCTGGGACGAGGAACAGCGGGTTCTTTTCATGGCCCGGGACCGTGTCGGCAAGAAGCCGCTGTACTTCTGTCGCCGGGCAAACGAACTGACATTCGCCAGCCTCCCGGCGACCATCGCCGTCGGCACTGACGAACCCACCACGCCCGACCCGCAGGCCCTGCTGACATTTCTTAGGTTCGGCTACCCCTTCGGTTCGTCGATGCTCAAAGGCATTGACGAGGTCAAGCCCGGGCATTGGATGACGGTTGCTGCCGATGGGTCGACACAGACCGAACGCTACTGGAGGCCGCCACCGATTTCGCGCACCAGCACGTCGATCGGCGCGGTCGACAGTGTCGAGCAGGTGCTTGATGAGGCGGTCGCTGTTCGGCTTGAGGCTGACGTTCCGCTTGGTTGTTTTCTCTCTGGCGGTATCGACTCCTCCCTCATCGCGGCGCTGGCCCAGCGGACGCTCAAGGCCCGGGGCGGATCCAGACTCAAGACTTTCAGCATCACGCACTCGGACACCGACTACGATGAATCGCCCCATGCGCGTGCTGTCGCCGAACACATCGGGTCGGACCATACCGAACTTCGCGCCGATCCGTCGGACCTGATTGGTGACCTCCAGCGGCTGATGGAAACCACCGGCGAGCCCACGGCCGACAGCGGGATCCTGCCCTGCCACTGGATTTGCCAGGTCGCGCGTCCTCATATCAAAGTTGCGCTGGCGGGTGACGGCGGGGATGAACTCTTCGGGGGTTACGACCGGTACAGGGCCCTGGCCATACTCGCGAGGCACCGCTGGTGGCTGCGCGCTGCGCCGCGTGGCTTGATTCGGAGTTCAAACGGCCGGTCTCGGCGGGCGATGCTGCGACGGTTGCTGGACGCCTCTGCGGCGGGGCCGAGACCGTCCCAACAATACGCCGGGATGACCCAACTGTTCAACGATACCCAGATACGGTCACTTGCGCCCGAGTTGGGATCAGCGCTGACAACAGACCCGATGATTGACTGGCCCGACGAACCGGACACGATCCACGCGGCGATGCGATGGGACTTAGCGCATTACCTGCCCCATGATCTATTACGTAAGGCAGACCGGGCGTCGATGGCGGTGGCATTGGAGCTGCGCTGCCCGATGTTGGACACTCAGGTTGTCGACCTCGCTGGCCACCTGCCGACCTCCGTGCTCATGCCCGGCGGCCGGGCCAAAGGGTTGCTGCGCACACTGGCGGCCAGGCATGTCCCGGCGTCGATCATAAATCTCCCCAAACGCGGTTTCGGCGTGCCGATAGGCCGGTGGTTCCGAGGGGTTCATCGCGGGGCCCTCACGGACCATCTGACCGGGCCTACGCTGGACGGGCTGGGCCTGGATCGTAAAGCGGTCAGACGCTACCTGGAAGAGCATCAAAACGGACGGGCGGACCACGCGCATAGGCTGTTTGCCCTGTTACAGCTTTCGTTGTGGGGACAGTGGTTACAGTCGCAGGCGGTTGGGGAGACGAATTGATAAAGAATTCTCTGCGCAAAAACGTCCATAGCGACTAAAATGGAGGGCTTCGATCAGACGCTACTTTCCGGCAGGAGGAATCAGACATGAGCTACCGCCAGATGACACGATGTGCCGCCCTGACTTTGTTGCTGATAACTATCGTGAGTCCCACCTATGCACAGGCAGAGGATTCGCCACGGCTACGGGTCGCTTCTTACAACATCGAGAACGCCTTCGATGTGTTTGACGACCCCTACACCAAAGACGAAGGCACCGACGTCAAGCTTCGTTGGGAAGTCGAGACGATAGCCGGCGCACTGCGGCAGATCGACGC
>JAJDCT010000465.1 GCA_029260695.1 Phycisphaeraceae bacterium | reverse complement strand
GCGTCGTCGGGGATGCCCTGTCGGCCACGGACCAGGATCTTGATCGGGACCTCCGAGAACGCCAACTCTTCACGGAGCCGGTTGACGAAGAACCGCAGGTAGTTGCTGTCGAAGAAGTCCGGGACATTAACAAACAGAGCGATCGTCGGGGGGTCGGCCTCGACCTGGGTGGCGTAGTAGATCTTGGGCTGCTTGCCGAGCTTGGATCGCGGCGCTCCCTGAGCCATCACGGCCTGGACGACGTTGTTCAGCTCGCTGGTCGGGACACGGTGGCGGGCCTGCTCGTAGAGGTTCATCGCCATACCGACCGCTTCACGCATCCCCTTGCCTTCCGAGGCGGTCGTGAACACGATCGGGGCGTAGCTCAGGCCCTGCAACTGCTTGTCCAGGTACTCGACGTATTCTTCCTGCGTGCTTTTTTTCTCGGCGAGGTCCCACTTGTTGACGACGATCACGGTCGGGCGGTGGTGCTCGAGGATCTCGTTGACCAGCTTCTTGTCGACCTGGCTGATACGCAGGGACGAGTCGATCAGAAGCAGGCAGACGTCGGCACGTCGGACGCTGCGCAGCGACCGGTGCATGGAGTAGTACTCGATATCGCCGTCCAGGCTCTTGCGTTTGCGGACACCGGCGGTGTCGATCGCGGTGAACGTCTTGCCGTCGATCTCAAAACGCACGTCGACCGAGTCCCTGGTTGTCCCTGCGATCTCGCTGACGATCACACGCTGTTCGCCGGCCAGTGCGTTGACCATGGTGCTCTTGCCGGCGTTGCGTTTGCCGACCAGCGCGATCAGGGGCCCGGTGTCGGTGGGGTCGGCCTCGTCTTCGCCGACGGTTGCTTCGTCGAACTTCTCGAAGTCGATCGCGTCGAGGACCCGTTCGTAGAATGCGTGCTTGTTGTGCCCGGTGATGGCGGAGACCATGGCGGGGTCGCCGAAGCCAAGCCGCATCGCCTCGTAGGCCTGGGCCTCGTGGCTCTGGGCGTCGACCTTGTTGACGATCAGGAGCACGGGTTTATCCGCGCCGCTGGTTCGGATCAGCCTTGCGACGGTTTCGTCAAGCGAGGTGATCCCGGACTGCGCGTCGACGATGAAAAGCACCAGGTCGGCCTCACCGAGTCCTTGGGCGATCTGTCTTTCGATCTGGGGGGTGAGGTCTTGGTTGTCTGACAGGCCGTAGCCCCCGGTGTCGATCAACTCCGCGTGGCGGGTTTTCTTATTGCGGTAGACCTGTGGGAGTTCGATGACGGTGCTGATCCGGTCGCGTGTGACGCCGGCGGTCGGCTCGACGATGCTCACCCGCCTGTTGGCGAGCAGGTTCATCAGGCTGGACTTGCCGACGTTGGGTCGGCCGATGATGACGATCTTGGGGAGCATGGGGCGCTGGGGATTGGGGGTTAGGGATTGGGGATTCGGGGGGCAGCAATTACTATGGGCGGGACACCATACCCATGACTGGGGATAATGGCTAATCGCTAACCAAATAACCGCTTATTCTTCCCCGTGCCGTTGATTCCAGAGTTCCACGGCCTCGGGCTGGCGGATATACAGCGGGGCCAGGGTCATCGGGTCGTCGGGCTTACGGGTCTTGGCCGCCCGCCTGCCTAGCCGCCAGACCGCTTGGCTGTGTCCGACGGCGTACTCGGGGTCCAGCACCGCGACTTCTTGTGCATACTCATCGGGGATCGCCGGCAGCGGGTCGCCGATCACACTCACCGGCTTTGGACTCGCCTCTAACAAGTCCGCCATGGTGCGCAGCTGCGGGTCGATCATGGCAGACCATGTTTCGCCGTCGCGTTGATACACGCAGCTGTGGACGGTGTCGCGCTTGAGGTTCAGGCAAACCGCGACGTGCTGTGTGTCGGCGGGTGCGTTCTCGGCGAGCACGTCCAGTGTCGAGATGCCGAACACCTGTATCCCGGTGGTGAGTGCGAGCATCTTTACGGTGGTGATCCCGACGCGTAATCCAGTGAATGAGCCGGGGCCCAGCGATACATAGGCCTGGCCGATCTCGTTGGGCTCGACTCTGTGTTGCCGGCAGAGCCCATCGATCGTGGGCAGCAGCTCAACGTTGTGGCGGCGCTTGTGTGGTAACTCGGCGGTTTCGATGATTTCATCGCCACGGCCGAGCGTTACAGAACCGCTGCGGCCGGACGTCTCAATCGCCAGGTTGTAAGTGTTTTCGGGCATCGAGTGATTGTCGTGTGCCACGCGGTGGCTGTTAGTGTTGGCGTCTTCGGGCGACCAAGTAAGCGAAGTACCCGCTGAACCCAAAGACGATAACCCCAGGCAGGCTGGCGATGCGCCGCAGGGCTTTGTCCAGCATGAAGGGCGTCCAAATTATTGAGTCGGCCCAGATGAACCCGGCAGCAGCGCCAAGCAAGGCGATGATCAGCACCGCGATCGCCAGACCGTGGGGCACGCCCTTGGTGACCAGACGCACCGCCAGACCCACCAGCGGACCCACCAACAGCACGGGGACGTCCTGGCCCAGTTGGATTTTACCGCTTAAGAAATAGACCAGTACGGCCCCCACCGCCGACGCGGCCAGCGCCACCCCGATAGCCAACGCGGGGCTTGCTCCGCTGCTCGATGAATCGGAACCGTAGTCCGTGGTGTCTGAATGATCCGCCACGATGTCCTCCGGGTTGAGTCGGTTTAGGCTGGGTCGGCCTGGGTGATTTCGACGAGTTTATCGAGCGCCGCCTGTGCGCCGCCGGTGTCGATCGCTTCGTTGGCCAGCTCGATGCCGGCGATCAGGTCTTCGGCGATGTCGGCGACGACCAATGCAGCCGCGGCGTTGAGGCAGACGATGTCGCGCGCCGGGCCGTGCGCACCCTTGAGCAGGTCGCAGATGATCTTGGCGCTGGATTCCGAGTCGTCGGCGTGCAGGGCTTCGGGGTGTGACAGCGGCAGGCCAAGCGTGGTCGGGTCGACTTCGTAGGTCTTGATCTGGTCACCCTTGACGTGGCTGATCTGGCTTGGGCCGCAGGTGCTTAGCTCGTCCAACACGCCGTGGGCCTGCCCGGTCGGCGATGGGAGTTGGCCGTGGACCACCATCGCGTGCTCGCAGCCGAGCTTCAGCAGCACGTTCGAGAGGGTCAGGGTGAGGCCCGGTTCAAACACGCCGATGACCTGCCGGGTTGCGCCGGCGGGGTTGGTCAGGGGCCCGAGGATATTAAAGATCGTGCGGAACCCAAGCTCGGCACGGATCGGCGCGGCGTGCTTCATCGCCGGGTGGTGTGCCGCTGCGAAGCAGAAGCAGATGCCCGCCTGTTCCATGCACCTGGTCTGTGTGTCGGGCTGGACTTGTAGTTTGACGCCCAGTGTCTGGAGCACCTGGCTTGAGCCGGAGTTGCTGGTGACTGCTTTGTTGCCGTGCTTGGCGACGACGACGTCGTGCTTCCGTGCGGCTGCTGCGGCGACGAGGCTTGCGGCGGTGGAGATGTTAAACGTCTGTGCGTGGTCCCCGCCTGTGCCGACCAGGTCGATCGCGGTCAGTCCTTTAGGGACCGTTACTTTGGTCGCCTTCTCACGCATCACCTGCGCGGCACCGGTGATCTCGGCGGCGTTTGGCTGGCGTAGCTGCATCATTGACAGCAGGGCCGCGGTCTGCGCCGGCGTCGATTGGCCTGTCATGATCAGGTCGAATGCGCGGTAGGCCTGCTCGGTGGTGAGGGTCTGACCGGCGACGAGTTGTGCGAGTATCAGCTTCATAGATCGGTGCCTGGCGGTCAGTCTGTCGATTGAAAAGGTATCAGAGCCCCGGGCTTGCAGTGTCGAAGTGTGAGTGGATGTTGTTCACCGAGAGTTTAAACCAACTCGGTCAATATCCACAGCGCGGCGGCGGCGAGGGCCATGAAGGCCACGATCTGTGCCGCGAGGATCGACGCCTCGCGGGGGATCTTGTGTAAGCGGTCGGTCTTGATCGTTTTGTAGACCACGGAGATGCAGAGGACCATCGGGATCAGCAGGAGCATCCAGTAGCCATCGATCGGCAGCGGGTCGAGGAACGGGCGGAAGGCCAAGAACGGCTGTTGGGCCCATGCGATCACGCAGGCGGGTAACGCAAGCATGAGGGTCATAACACCCCCCCGCCGTTGCCTGCACCATGGGCTTGCGCGGGGGCCGGTGAGGGGTCCGTGGTTGTATCGGTATTGCCGGCGGGGTCGGTCTGGTCGTGCCCGTGGGTTGATGGTTTTCGGTGGCGTGGGTCTGCGGGGTCACGGTAGAGGACATCCATCATCGCCAGGAGGTTGAGCATGCCCGCCAGGGAGGTGTAGAGGACGCCCTGCTCGTGGACGTGCCCGTAGCTGGGCTGGTAGAGTCCGGTCGGGTCGTCGGGCCGGGGGGGCGTGCCTGCGGGCCCCTGCAGCGAGCGGTGGTAGCCCTCGACGACGATGGACGGAGCGATGAGCATCTGGCCCATAAACCAGATGGGATGGCCTTTACGGTCGAAAACCCCGACCCCGCCGATAAAAAACCCGCCCAGCCACAGCAAACCGATGCTGGCGAAGAGGATCGCGGCCCGTCGTTTTTGCCCCAGCAAGAGGTGGCCAGCGCCGGGCACCAGCCAGGCAGCGATGGCCCCCACGAAATGCCACCTGGGGGAAGCGGTTTTGACAGTCAAGACAGACAACTCCTGGCGGTCCGGTCTGGGCCGGTCGTGAGGGGTAAAAGTTTCTTCGCCGGACAGGCCGATGACCATTGACAAACCCCACGGTGAGGGTAGTTTAACCGCCAGATGGGTACCCGGCCACCACTGCCTCGCAGGCTGGCTGGGGCACGTCGGGACAAGGAGACCGCGATGCTTAACTACCTGTTCGATCACGTCGATGAACCTGTTGCGTCCGTCTGGGGTTACACGTCCGTACCACAAACCGACCCCGCCCGACGGGCTTGGGTCTTCGACGACGGCGGTGTGGAGGGCGACGACTTTTTAGACGATGAAGAAGATGACGACTTCGAGGACGACGACTTCGAAGAGGAAGACGACGACCTCTTTGACGACGACGAAGATGATGACGACGACCTCTTAGACGACGATGAATAGCCCCGTGGCAGATGGGTAG
Source organism: Phycisphaeraceae bacterium (assembly GCA_029260695.1). Taxonomy (GTDB): domain Bacteria; phylum Planctomycetota; class Phycisphaerae; order Phycisphaerales; family Phycisphaeraceae; genus JAJRRS01. The sequence goes on along the minus strand of JAJDCT010000465.1, from coordinate 833 downwards.
CGACCGCTCCTGTTGCCGGCCGGGGAAGGAGCAAGCGATGCCTGATCCCTCTAAGCCCAAGCCCGACGGGCAGGAACCCGATTACAGCCGCCGAGTCCCCGGCCCGGACCGCCGAAAGACGGTGGTCGACCAGCGCACACACGGCACGGGTCTGGAACGCAGGCGAGGCCCCGGGCGTCGTCGCAGCGACTTCATGAAGGCCGCCGAAGAAGGCGAGATGACCCACGAGCAGTTCCTGTTCATCAAGGCCATCGACGCCTACAAGCGCGTCAACGACAAACCCTTCCCGACCTGGACCGAGGTGCTGGAAGTCATCCGTAAGCTGGGTTACCGCAAGACCGTCGACTCGAGCCTGCAACTGGACGCGGTCGAAGACTGGACCGAAACCGCCGACGCACCCGCCTTCCCGCCCAGCGAAGAAGACATCGAAGACGCGGCGTGAAGCCTTAGCGATCAGCGAACAATAGATTCACCATGAACCCCCAGCGAAAGCTGGGGGTTTTTAATTCTTAGACAGGGGATTCACCGCGAAGGCGCAAAGAGCGCGGAGACAGACAGGGATTGAAACAGTGATGAACACAGATGAACGGTGATGAAGAGCTAGGCCAAGCCGCTAAGCAAAAGCCTTATCAGCGTTCATCACTGTTACACACGCCTTGATCTTCTCTGTGTCTCTGTGCCTCTGTGGTGAACTCTTGTTTTTTGTCTTCCTTGGCGTCCTCCGCGTCCTGGCGGTTGAAGTTGCTTATCTAAAAGACCCCACGAGGTCCCGGCGGTAACGGCAGGCGCGGGATCAGCGGGACCGGGTCGAGTCCGCGTCCTGTTTATCCGTC